>CAYMVR010000051.1:0-7005 GCA_964393945.1 uncultured Muribaculaceae bacterium
AAGAAAAAAATGATAATCCTAGTATTGGCATAATATTAGTAAGAAATAAAAATAAGTTAAATGTTGAATATGCTTTAAGAGATGTAAATAAGCCAATAGGTGTTAGTTCTTATGAATTGCAAGAATATTTACCTAAAAATATTTTAGAATCTTTACCAACAGAAGAAGAACTTAATTTACATATTGATATGGCAGATGAATAATGTCATTTTGTAACTACAATAACTTTGGCTAGGCTTTATAGTTGTGCAAATGGAACTAAAACGATAAATTTAGCAGTTAAAAGATATATAAATAGGTTTTCTGAACGATTTATGTTTCAACTTACTAAAGAAGAAAGTAAAATTATTTGGTTTCAAATTGAAACCAAAAAAATAAAAATAGAGACTTGTAGAGGCAAGTATAATAGACCTTATGTGTTTACGGAACAAGAGATTGCATTATGAAGGTATTATTAGATAAAATTAATAATATTATTTAGTACTTTTTTTAATCTGTTTTGTTTTTGTCTTTTTATTTAAGTGTTTATATGATATACTTTTATTACAAGAGTAGGTGTTTGTATGAAGTATGTTAAGTATGTTTTGGGAGTGCTAGTTTTTGTTCTTTTAGTTGGCCTTATTATTGGGGGAATAATACTTGTAAATAATTCTAGTCATGAGGAATTTACATATAAAGATGTTACTATATTATCTTATGGGAAGATAGATTTAAGTGATTTTGTTAAGCAAAAAATAAGTTGTAAAGAAACGGAGTGTACTTATAAGAATAAAACTTTAACTTATGAAATAAGTGATATAGAGTTTTTAGGAGAACAAGAAATTGAATTAAAGATAAATTATGATGGAAAAGATTATAATAAAACATTTAAGGTAAATATTGTAGATGATGTTAGTCCAAATATTGTTTTAAATAAGAGTGTGATTATTTTAAAAGTTAATGATAAGTTTGAACCGCTTGATTACTTAGAACAAGTTAGTGATAATTTTGATAATTTGACTAAAGAAAATGTAGTTATAGATAATCCGGTTGATTTAAAAAAGGCTGGAGAATATGAGGTTGTTTATACGATTAGTGATTCATCTAATAATGAGGAAAGTGCTAAGTTAAAAGTAATTATTAAAGAAAAAGAAAATGTACAGGTTAGTAAACCAACGGTTACGACAACGCCTAAAAAAGAAGTTGTTAATAATGAAATAAAGAATATTATAGCTGTACCAGATGACTCAAAGAAACCTCCTATGGTAGAAGAACCACCAAAAGAAGAAGAAAAGAAAAATGAATTTAAATGGGAGTTTGAAGTTACTGGAGCTGCAACGCTTAAGAAAACAATAGATGATAATAATAATGTTTCAAATGATACTATATCATTTGAAGCTGATTTAAATAATGTAGTTAATATTAAAATGAAATTAACTGGAGGAAGCAATTATTATGTAGAGATTATGGCGTTATATGGAATGGAAGTTATTACAGAGCAAGAAGGCTATTTGGTAAGTGATGAAATTGAAGTGCCAATACCTATTCAATTTGATGGCAACTATGAGATAATGTTTGTAATAAAAGATTCTGAAACAAATAAGACGTATACAGAAGATTTAAAAATAATATCTATTAAACCAAATTATTTAAAAGATGTTTTACTTTATAGCGAAGATAAGGGTGGATATGAAGCAATATATGCTTACCCTCTTGGAGGTAATTTGGATAACCAATATTATGATTATGCTATTACTAAAACTACTGATTCTAGAATAACTGTTCCTTATACGGAAGGCGATATTTTAGAAGAAACATCTGATGGTTTAAAACTTAAATATCAAAAAGGTGCTAGTTATGAACTTACATTTGTTGTTATGGAAGATGATAGAACTATTACAAAAGTATTAAATATAAAAAGATAACTTTTAGGAAAAACTAAAAGTTTTTTCTTTTTCTAGCAAACCTCTAGCAAAAATTGACATATAAAATAGTGGAGGTGTAAATATGGCTAAGTTACAAATGATAGTTAATACAATAGGTGGAGTAATACTTGGAATATGTACTTATATATTTGGAGGCTTAGATAAAATATTTCTGATTTTACTTACTGTAATTGTAATTGACTATATTACAGGTTTATGTAGAGCCATTATAAATAAAAAATTAAATAGTATGATTGGAATTAAAGGAATTATTAAAAAGATTGGGTATTTGCTTATTGTTGCGGTTTCAGTAGTAATTGATTCAATGACAAATACACCTAATGTTGTAAGAAGTTTAGTAATTAATTTCTTTATTGTTAATGAAATAATTTCAATAGTTGAAAACTGGGGACAAATGGGTCTACCACTTCCAGATAAATTATTACAAGTTTTGGAACAATTAAAGGGAGGTGAACAAGATGGCAAAAATTAATGTACGTAATAGTATTTTAAAAAATGGTGAACATTATCTTACAAGTGATTATAAAACAAGAAATGAAAATAGAGGAAAACATAATGGAATGGATTTTGTAGGTCCAAATGGAGTAGATGATATTATAGCAATTGAAAAAGGTAAGGTTACTTATGTTGGTTATGATAGTAGTGGTGGTGGATACTGGCTTGGTATTACAACTAATGGGATAGAGCATAGATACTTTCATTTGGCTAAAGATTCTATTTTAGTTAAAGTAGGTGATAGTGTAGAAAAGGGACAAGTAATAGCAAGAATGGGTAAGAGTGGTAATGCAACTAATTATAATGTTCATTTTGCTATATATAATAAAGGATATAAAGATCCACTTCCATATTTAATGAATGAGGATCCATTTCATATAAATGATAATATTGATTCTTATAAAAAATTTATTATAGGTGTACAAGAGGCACTAGGCGTAACCATAGATGGGATAGCAGGCGTTGAAACTTTAAATAAAACAATTACTATTTCAACTAGTAAAAATTGGAATCATCCGGTAGTTCGGGTATTACAAGAATATTTAGCATCTTTAGGATATAATTTAGGAAAATATGGAGTAGATGGTAAGTTTGGGAGTGATATGAAAAAAGTAATAATGGATTATCAAAAAAATGTAGCAGGACTTAGTGGAAAATATGTTGATGGAGTTATAACTGCGAAAATGTATACTTGGAAGAAATTACTTAAGTTATCTTAAAGGAAAGTTATTTTCCTTTTTTCTTGTTTCTATATTTTAGTTATGTTATACTGGGTTTAAGGTTGAGGTGTTTTATGATTTTTGATGATGATAAAAAGTTGCGAGTATTTATGATTATTTTGTTTATTTTAACATTATTATCATTATATTTGAGTGTATTTTTAATTATTGTAATAACTAGTATAAAAAATGTTCCTGATGAAATGGCTTTTAATTATTCATGGGTTTTTCTGTGTTTTTTACCTTTAACAATATTATCAATAGTTTTAGGATATAAGTTTAAAAAAAGAATTCGCTGTAAAAAAAATATTGTAGCAGGTTTTATTATGACATTTATTTTACTTTGTTTTGGATTAATGGCATTAGACCCCGTGAATCCAATTAATTATCAAGAATTTTTAAAATATCAAAATTATTTGAATGTTAATTTACCTAGTGATGGTTTATACTTAATTGATGCTTTACAGAGTGATAGCACTGATGTTGTTTTTCGAAATGTTTATTATCAAAGAAGTGAGGAAACTTCAAAATTATTAAATGAAATAAGAGAAAGTAATTATTGGATTGCAAAAGAAGATTTGTCTACTAATTTATCATGGCTTAATACTTATAAATCATGTGTAGGATTTGATACTTGCTATTATTCGTTTTATATTAAGGAACTAGATAGTTATAATACGTATCCAACTAAAACAGGAGATTATCATATTTTAGTTATGCATTATGATGCAAATAATACAATGCTAAGATTAAATGAGTACTTATTTCATTTTAAAGAATAATTTTTCTTTATTGTATTTTTACTCGATTTAACGTATAATTAAATTAGGTAGGTGAAGTTATGAGTATCTGGATTTTATGGCTTATTGTAATATTTTTGTTAACAGTACTTGAGGCTGCGACAATAAACCTTGTTTGTGTTTGGTTTATTGCAAGTGCTCTTGTTAGTTTAGTAGTGTCATTTTTTGTAACAGAATTTTATATCCAATTTATTATCTTTGTACTTCTTGGTGTTATTTTAATGATAATAACAAGACCAGTTTTAATAAAGAAATTCGGAAGAAGTGATGTTAAAACTAACTTAGATAGAGTGCTTGGAATGGAAGGCGTTGTTACAGAAGAAATTACAAAACGTAAAATTGGGGAAGTTAAAGTTGATGGCAAAAAATGGAGTGCTATTAGTGATGAGCATATAAACGTAGGTGATCCAGTTATTGTGGAGTCTATCGAAGGCGTTAAGCTAGTGGTAAGAAAGGGTGAAGTATAATGGAATTTTTTATTGCTGTTTTAGTATTAGTTGTTATAATTGTAGTTCCTAATATTAAAATTGTTCCACAAGCAAAAGCATATGTTATTGAAAGGTTAGGAAGTTACTATACAACATGGCAAAATGGTTTGCATTTTAAAATACCGTTCGTAGATAGAGTAGCTAAAGTTGTTAGTTTAAAGGAAACTGTTAAGGATTTTGCACCACAACCAGTTATTACAAAAGATAATGTTACAATGCAAATAGATACAGTTGTTTATTATCAAATTACAGATCCAAAATTATATACTTATGGAGTAGATGCACCAGTTAGTGCAATTGAAAATTTAACTGCGACAACACTTCGTAATATTATTGGTGAGTTGGAACTTGATCAAACTCTTACAAGTCGTGATATTATAAATGGTAAAATGCGTGCTATTTTAGATGAGGCTACTGATCCATGGGGAATTAAAGTAAACCGTGTGGAAGTTAAAAATATTATTCCTCCTCGTGATATTCAAGAGGCAATGGAAAAACAAATGCGTGCTGAAAGAGAAAGACGTGAAAAGATTTTACAAGCTGAGGGTGAAAAGAAAAGTAGTATTTTAATCGCTGAAGGTGAAAAAGAAAGTGCTATTTTAAGAGCAGAAGCCCAAAAGGAAAGCCAAATTAAAATTGCTGAAGGTGAGGCTGAGGCAATGCTAAAAATTAAAGAGGCTGAGGCAAAAGGAATTGAATTATTAAAAGGTGCAAAAGCAGATAGTGCTGTTCTTACTTTAAAAAGTTATGAGGCTTTAGGTAAAGTGGCTGATGGACAAGCAACAAAACTTATTGTTCCTGCTAACTTACAAGATATTGCAACTTTTGGTAGTGCCTTATCAGAAGTTATGAAAGATAAGAAATAATCTTATCTTTTTAAAATTATGGAATATCATACACTTTTACCTTTTTATGATTCAGCCTCAGAAATTTTAATTTTAGGAAGTTTTCCAAGTGTCAAATCTAGAGAAGAAAATTTTTATTATGCTCATCCCCAAAATAGATTTTGGAAAGTTTTATCTTTAGTATTTTTAGAAGATGTTCCTAAAACCATTATAGAAAAGAAAGAGTTTTTAAAAAGAAATCATATTGCTCTTTTTGATGTTTGTGCTTCTTGTTTAATTAAAGGATCATCTGATGCTTCAATTAGTAAGGCTGTACCAAATGATTTAAGTGAAATATTAAATTCTGCAAATATAAAGAAAATATATACTAATGGTAATACAGCGTATAATTTATATAATAAATTAATAAAAGATAAAATAAATAGAGAAGCAATATTACTTCCTAGCACTAGCCCTGCAAATGCTAGATATCATTTAGAAGATTTAGTTACTGCCTATCAAGTGTTAAGAAAGTATTAACTAAATGTCAAATTGTAGTTTTTGATAGCCTATTTTCTTTCATCTTTTTGGGCTTTATGATATACTTTTTTATAGGTGGTATAGGTAATGGATAGGTTAAATAAGTTAGGATATACAAAAGTTGAAGTATTAGTAGTTGTAATTTTATTAGGAATTGTGGCATTTATTACAATTAATAAAACATCTTATGCTTTTTCAGTGGATACAAGCGGTGCTGTTGGAGAAGTAATAGGATTAATTGAGAGACGTGCAGAAGATTACGCTAGTGATCACTTAGATATATTTGATGAGTCTTCAACTACCTTTATTAATGTTAGTGATTTAGTTGATAATGGGTATATGATGGCAAATGAAGATGGACTTGTTACAAGCCCTGATGATTCAAAAAAGGCTTTTAATGACAACAAGATTAAATTACAATATGATAAAGATGAAGATAAAGTTATTGCTACTTTTGTTGATTAATCAAGTGTAACTTGATTTTTTTTAAAGTTAAGTGTATAATACATAAAGATTTATGGAGGGAAAATTATGAAAGAAGAAAATAAAATAGAATTATTAGAAACTAAAATAAGAAATTTAACATTTATCGTGGTTTTAGGCTTTGTTATTGTAGGCTTATTAGTTATTGGTTTGTATTTTGTTAAAGATGGTAATGGAACTAGTAACGGAACAAGTGGTGGAGGCACAACAACGCAAGTTAAATATGATGTTAGTGCAATGAAGAAAATTAGTGGTGATGAAGCTGCAAAATTGTTTGATAATAAGGGAGTAAGTTTCTTATATATAGGACGTCCTGGTTGTAGTGTATGTCAAAATTTAGTTCCAGAACTTACAACAGTAGTAAATGATTTAAAAATGACACTATATTATACGGAAGTTGAGTCAAGTTGGAAAAATGATCTTAAGGATTTATTTGGACATTTAGATATGGAAGTAACAATTCAAAGCGAAAAAGGAACTTATGGTGAATTATTAAAAGATCATGGATATACACCATATATTATTGTTATAAAAGATGGTAAAATGGTTGATGGTTTTGTAGGATATCGTACTAGTGATAGTATTAAAGAGTTATTTAAAAAATATATGTAATAAAGAAATTTGAAAAAAATTTCTTTTTTGTTTTAAACTTTTCCACAGTTCGACAAAATTCGCGCACTCTTTGTGTTATAGTAGCAAACATTCTTCAAAGAAAGGATGTTTGGTATGTT
>CAYMVR010000052.1:0-6888 GCA_964393945.1 uncultured Muribaculaceae bacterium
TCTCTAAAATAGAATATATACTTGTCAGTTTTATCTAAATCTTTAGGAATTGTGACTAATCCATTTTTATATGGTAATGGAAAATTAACGTCATTATTAGTTACAACTTTTATATCTGCATCTATCTTATATGTGCCTCCTGTTTTATTATTTATTTCATTAATATTTAAGGTTACGTTATTCTTTTTATCGATATACGGTTTATTTTTCAATATTGCTTTATTATTTTGGTAGTTTATAAATAAAATTCCACCAATTACAATTATCATACAAATTGGCACTAAAGACCATTTCCAAATACTTTTTTTCATATTTCTTTTTTCTCCTTTTTCTATTTGATTGATTATTTTATTATAATAATCTTTGGGATTAATATCATGTTCGATTGCTCTTTTTAATTTTTCTTTATTTGTCATTATACTTACCCCCATTTCCAAAATTATCTTGTAATTCTTTTAATGTTCTATAAATTAAATGTTTTATATATGATTCACTTGATTTTAGATATAAAGATATTTCTTTAATGCTTAATTCTTCTTTATAATATAAATAAAAGACTTTAGGAATATCATTATTTTTCTTATTTTTAATATATTTCCAAATAGTATTCCAATTATCATTTTTAATAATTAAATCATTTATATTTATGTTATCTTCTATTGTATCAATTAATTCTATATCTTTATCATTCTTTTCAAATAAAGATATTGTTTTTAGTTTTTGCAGTAATGTATAGTGTTTTCTAATTTTGTTATTTGCAATACCTATAAGATAGCTTTTAATATTAATATCTGATAATTCTTTTTTATTGATTATTTTCCATAGTTCTAAATATATTTCTTGAATAATATCATTTGCATCATTAATATTATGACACTTAATAATTACATATTTAAAGATATCTGTGTGTGTTTTATCATATATTTCATTAAATTTATATAGGTTAATCGAGCTCTCCATATTATCACCTACAATATAATAATCCTTGTTTTTTAGAAAAAAGTTCCAAAATTTAAAAAGAATTTTAGTTGCATGATAATTATACTACTAAAATTCTTTGTTCATATATATTTTTTCGGATATTTTATAAGATATGTATAACATTATAATCATTATTAATGGAACTATAAACATCCAATATTTATCTAGAAAATTAAAGGATATATTTAATGATTCAAAATTAATAATTTTTACTATAATACTACCAATAATGGCTATTCCAAAAACAACTATAAATATTCCAATTCTGGCTTTTTCTACCCCATATTTATAAATAGTTGGATACATAAAAGATTGAAGTAATGTGGTAGCAAAAACTGCGCCAATTATCGAAGATAAGACACTTTCATAATTAACTATTGTTGTTTTAGCATAAGCAATTATAATAGTTACTATGCTTATTGCTATAGTGGTTAAAATAATAAGTAATATTGTTGCTAAATATTTTGCTTTTACACTCTTTTTTCTACCATCTGGTAGGGTTATAACATAAGCATCCCACTTATTATATGTATCATAACTAAATGTTGAAATCATTATCATTACACTCATAAATGGTAGTAAAAATGATAAATCCATTTGGCCTTGATATGCTAAAGTGCCATATACAACTAAAAGTATAATTAAAAGTTTAAGGTTACTTTTAATCATCAACAAGTCTTTTTTTATTAGTCCTAACATTATTTCACTCCTTTTATCATTAATACCATGAGATCTTCAAGGGTTATTTTATCTATTGTATTAATAGTATATTTTTTATTAAATTCTTTTTTATTTTCAACTAATACTTCATATTCATATTTAGTTTTTTTATATTTTATATAGTCTTTATCGTCTATTTCTTTAAATTCTTTTTCTGTACATTTTACAATACCATACTCATCTATTAATTCATCTTTTGTTTTTGATAATACAATTTCGCCATTATTGATAAATGTTATATAATCAGCGATATGTTCTAAATCTGTAGTAATGTGGCTTGATAATAAAATGCCACATTCTTCGTTTTGCATAAAGTCTTGAAAAATATCTATTACTTCATTTCTAGCAACCGGATCAAGACCACTGGTTGGTTCGTCTAGGATTAACAATTTGGGGTGATGAGAAAGAGCTGTTGCAATCTCTAACTTTTTTCTCATACCTTTAGAAAAAGTTTTTATTTGTTTGTTTTTAGGTAAGCCAAAATCTTCTAAATACTTGTAGAAAATAGGAGAATCCCAATTTTTGTAAACATTTTTTAGAATACTATTGATATCATTTGGAACAAGAATTTCTGGAAAGAACATATCGTCTAATACTACTCCAATGTCCTCTTTTATTTTTTCATCATCTTTTCTATTGTCAAGCCCAAATATTTTTATTTCTCCTTGATAATTTTTAATGATATCTAAAATTGATTTAATAGTTGTGGTTTTACCGGCACCATTTTCACCTATAAGACCCATTATAGTTCCTTTTGGTAATTCTAAATTTATATCTTTTAGTTCAAAATCTTTATACTTTTTTGATAAACTTTTAATCTCTAATATATTATCCATTACATTTCCTCCTCATATAATATATCTAATATTTCATTTATAGTTTTTCTAGATATATCATTTGTTTTAGCAATCGTTACCGCTGTATCTAATAAGTTTTCTATTTTATTTAATTGTTCTTCACGAGCAACTTCTATGTTAATCTTGGCTACATAAAATCCTTTTGACGGAATATTTTTAACATAGCCTTCACTTACTAATTCCTCGTAAGCATTCTTTGTGGTTATTACACTGCATCTTAAATCTTTAGCAAGTGCCCTTATCGATGGTAGTAATTCTCCCGCTTTTAATTCGTTGGATATTATTTTACTTTTTATTTGTTCCTTAATCTGTTCGTAGATAGGAATTCCACTTGAATTACTTATTATAATTTCCATAATTCTTCTCTCCTGTATATATTTATTATATACAGAATATGTACAGATGTCAATATATTAAAATAATTAAAGAAAAAAACAAGTCATACACAAATGGCTTGTTTAGATGTGTTCTTTATTTTTTTAACACTTTTTCAAATGAGTTAGCGTTAAGTATAGTATTGGAAATAAATTTTCCTTTATAGAAGTTAGCCCAGTTATTAAAAATGCAAGGAGCACTTTTGGCTTTTTCTAAAGTATCTATTTTTGTAAAGTTAAGTTTTATATTATTTTCTTTAGCATATTCTGTAAGTTCTTTTACTTCATGTTCAACATAGGGACAGGCATTACTATAATAAATAGTAAAATCTTCACTATCTATTTTCATACTACGAGCATTATCATTAAATTTGGGTGTGTCACTATCATTAAATTTAAGAGCTAGTAATTCATAATCATCAATTTCATCAACAACTTCAAATCCATAATGCAAAAAGAAACCCTTATCTCCTATAAATGGTTTTTTCTTTTTGGAAGTTAAAGTACATATTCCATTCATTTTCTTAGCTTTGGCATCATTTATGGCATATTCTAATAAATCTTTGGCAATTCCTTTTCCTTTGAAACTTCCTGCTACCCATAAGCAATAAATATACTCATAATTTTTGCCATTTATAGGTACCCAAGCAGTTTCTATTGGTTCATACTCAATAAATATTTTTCCCCTAGCATTTAATTTTCTAAATACGTGACCATCTTTTAATTTACTCTTAATCCATTCTTTTTTATTATTAACCCCTAATTGATGCTTAGGGTCACCTATGGCACAGCATATATGCTCTTCATCAATATTTTCTAATGTTAAATTTATATATTCATTCATTTTAATTTTACTCCATTTTCTATATTTTGTTTATAAATAATTTATTTAGTTCTTGTGTAATCTATATTTGCTAGTTTGGCAAGTTTTATTAAATCTTTGGTTTGTAATTTATATTTTTTACCATCTTTTATGAAATAAGTACCACATTGCCTAAATTCAAAATTGACATTCTTTCTTATGCATTGTTTTTTAATATCTAAAACCCAAGAGTAATCAAGAGGCCTTGCGTGTTCATCCGATTCTCCTCCCACAACAACAAGTTCAATATCATCAAGATATTTTTCTATATCAATTTTCTCTAACAAAGGTTGGGCAGTAATACATTTATGTTTAATTGGTAAATCTTTAAATATAGATAGTTTATAATCAGCATTCTTTTGATTCTCAATAGTACAACACACGACAACATTGTCGTATCCATCGCCCCAATCATCAGGAATACAATCCATAAATCTATCTATCCTTTTGGTTAAAAATAGAAAAGTACAATCTTGTCTTTCTTTAATCATGTGCCAACAAGACGTGCGCCAATTGTCTGCTTCTTTGATAAGAAAATCTGTCGAAAAGCATAAATAAACAAGCCCTGATTTCATTTTGTAATTACCATTTTTTAACTTTTCAATAGGCTTATTAAAATTTTTGGTTTTAACTATTTCGTTAGTATTAATATTTCTTTTTAAATCGCCTTTATGAATATAGCAATGTAAACAGCCATCACTACATTTTTTGCATCCACGCCATGGATCCCACATTGCCATAATACTCACTCCTAAATTACTTGGTTTTTTTAATTGGATGCCTTACAACTGTTTTTAATCGGCTTACATCGCAACGTCTTGGGTCACTCAAATATATTTCATGATGTAATCTTGTATCTGTTATATCGAGTTCATAGCCTTCCTTTTTGGCATACTCGTGCATTAAATTAATAGTTGCTGGTTCATCATCATAAGACCCGATATGCATACATTGGACACAAGTGCCTTCATCAATTGTTAAAAACTCTACTTTAGAAAAATCAAGATTTTTCTTTTTAGTTGCTTCTTCAATTGCCCAATCAAAATCACTCTTTGTTACAAAATCTGGTAATCTTATTACAGAAATAAAATGAAATTTATCTTTACTTTGATAATCTATTCCAAGTTTATTTCCTTCTTGCCACCAAAATCCTTCAAGTGGCGGGACAACATACTCAAAATAACCATCTATCTTATATGGACCTTTATAACTCATTTTAATAGTAAAGGCAATTGCATATAAAAGTCCTATAGAGGCTTTATATTCACTATTTTCATCATTAGGATTTCCTGTGCCTCGAACCGCTAAATAATTCATTTTAGGAATATTTACAATACTCGGTTTATTCTTTGGCATATAAAATTCTTTATACTCTTTTTTATAATCGAACGCCATTATTAATTCTCCTTTATTTTTTGTTCTGTAAAAATTATAGCATAAAAAAAGCAAACTGTATATACTTTTGTTTGCCTTTTTCTCTTTTTTTAATTTTTACTTCTAAAAGGATGCTTTAGTTTATTTTTTATTGCATCATTAATAATTTTGGTGGCAGTATTATAAATATTATTTGCTTCTTTTTCATCCACATTTAATTCTTGAATAAATTCTGATACAATTTTATCTTTATTCTTTTTACTAATAAAGAAATTGTTTTCTAATATGTCATTAATTGTAGTACACTTTTCTTTGGAATAAGAAAGAACTTCAGATAACTTTTGAATAAATTCTGTCTTATTCATCTTCATCACCATACATCTTTCCTTTAGAGTCTAGTTGAATTTCATAGCCATACTGAAAAATATAAGCAATACTAAATAAGAATAGAATTTCAACTACATTAAATAATTCAAAACCAATATCTAAGTCTACTTTTAATATCATTTCAAATAGAGCACCCATAACATTAGGTAGAATTGTAATAATAATCATTAAGTACGCGATTTTCTTTATATAGCCAACATTTTCAAGAGTAAATGGTGTATCTCCTTTATTTATATTATTAAATAAATTCTCTAGGGCTTTTAACATTATAATAACTAAAACTAAATTAATAATTAAAAATGTGAAACCTATTTCAATATAACCAATTACCATTCCTTTAGAATTATTTTGTAAGACATCTTTTATTCTAGTAATTTCACTTGAATTTGTAGTACTTGCTACAACTTTATCATTAACAGATAAAGTTATCTTGTCTTCCCTTTCGGTAATATTAATTAATTCGGTGTTGTTCCATATTATTTCATTATCTTTAACTTCCATTTTATTCATAACAATACCTGTTATAATCATTGATGCGATAATTATTGGAATACAAAGAACACAAATAATGCGACATACTTTAGCAATAATGGCTATCGCCTTACTTAATCCTTTCATTTTTCTTTGTTGGGCACTTTTTAGTTTAACTACATTCATTCTAATTTCTTCATCTAATGAATTGATGTCAAGAATACTATCATTTACAAGATCATTAATACGACAATGAAATATTTTGCATAGTTCCAATATATTATTCATCTCGGGATAGGCCTCACTTGTTTCCCACTTACTTACACTTTGTCTTGAAACGTGCATTTTCTCTGCTAAATCTTCTTGTGATAGTTGTTTTGATTTTCTTAACTTCCTTAAATTGTCTCCAAATTTCATTAGACTTTTCCTCCTTTTCATGTTCTAATTATATACATGAATGTATTCTTTAACTAGCAACTTTCAGTTGCATTTTCATTTTGTAAAGTTTAGGTGATAAATATCTAGTTGTGGTTTATGATAGTTCTAAGTTGCGAAGCATTATATATTCTTCTTTACTTTCTTTAATTATTTTAAATCCTAAATTTTTGTACATATTAGTAGCATAATTATTCTTTTGAACTGATAAAGAGACTTTTTTATATCCTCCTTCTTTTAACAACTGTAACATATTTGTCATTAATTTAGTTCCAATTCCTTGACCTCGATATTCTTCATATAAAGAAATAGCAAGGGATGGCGTGTTATCATCGATATGTCCATAATCATTCATTATTCTAGTCCAACAAGCACCAATAATTTTATTGTTAACTTCTGCGACAAGGCAATTATCATTTTTATCTTC
>CAYMVR010000053.1:0-6860 GCA_964393945.1 uncultured Muribaculaceae bacterium
AATGCTTAGCAGTGTTTCCTTTTTTGATGTTATTTTGTAATTTACTTGTTAAACGTCTTAATATATTTTATAATATAGTTATGTTATATCAGTTATGGAGGTGTCGTATGAAACTTATTACTATTTTACCCGCAGATAAGTATGTGGTATTAAATAAGAGTATTTTAACAGAAGTAGATAAGCAAAATTTAATTCATTTATACGAGCCTATAATTGGTTTTGCAGCAGTTAGTCTTTACCTTACTTTGTGGAGTGATTTAGATACTTTAGAATTTATGAGTAGAGATTTTACGCATCATCATTTAATGAGCATTTTAAAGTGTGATTTAGAAACAATAAAACATGCTAGAGAATCTTTAGAAGCAGTAGGACTTATGAAAACTTATTATAAAGAAGGAGAAATTAACTCTTATGTTTATGCATTATATTCTCCACTAAGTGCAGCAGAGTTTTTTAATAATCCGGTTTTAAATATTGTACTTTATAATAATATTGGAGAAGAAGAGTATCATCATTTAAAAAACTTATATCGAAAAGTTAATATTGATTTAAAAGATTATGAGGATATTACAACTACTTTAAATGAGACTTTTGAATCCACTAATGCTCCTGTTATTGAAGCGAGAGAAAGGGAAGTTAGTCCTTTAAATATAGAATCTAATATTGATTTTGATTTACTTATATCTTCAATTCCTAGGGGAGTTATTAGTGAAAAAGCATTAAATAAAAAAATAAAAGAATTAATTATAAATTTAGCTTTTATATATGATTTAGATACACTTAAAATGACAGAGTTAATACGAGCTTCTATTAATGAAAAAGGTTCAATTGATAAAGAAACCTTAAGAAAAAATGCTCGTAAATATTATCAATTTAATAATGGTACTTTACCAACGCTTATTTATAGAACACAACCAGAATATTTAAAGACACCTATGGGAGATCACTCTAAAAGGGGAAGAATTATTGGTGTTTTTGAAAATACTAGTCCATATGATTTTTTAAAAAATAAATATAAAGGCGCTAAACCAACGGCGAGAGATTTAAAACTTTTGGAAATGCTTTTAATTGATTTAGAACTTAATCCAGCAGTGGTTAATGTTTTAATTGACTATGTATTAAAAAAGAATAATAACAAATTATCAGCAAGTTATGTGGAGACTATTGCGGGTCAATGGAAAAGAGCAGGTATTAAAACAGCGAAAGAAGCTATGGATTTTGCAGAAAAAGAGCATAAAAAGATGGTTAAGCATAGTACTTCTGTTAAAAAAGATATAAAAGAAGCACCAACACCAGTGTGGTTTAATCAACAAATAGAAAAAGAAAGTGTTAGTGAAGAAGAAGCGCAAGAACTTGAAGATTTATTAAAGGATTTTAGGTGAGGCATATGGAATCAATAAAAATAAGTAAGGATATTAATAAAAGTGAACTTTTAAAAGAATATCGTGATAATTTAAAAGATGAGGATTTTGCTAATTTAGTTAAACGTTTAAAAATAACTGACAAGATGGGTAGCAATAATAATTCCTTATTAATGGATAGTGCTCGAGAACTTAAAAATTGTCGTGATTGTAAAGGTTTATATGAATGCAAAAATAAAGTAGACGGACATTTTTTATATCCTAAAATTGATGGCGAGATAATGGACTTAGTATATATACCTTGTAAATTTAAAAAAGAAAATGATAAACTATTAAGTCTTAAGAATACCGCGGGAAAAGAACTTCTAAATGCAAGATTTAAAGATATAGATGTTACAGATAAAAGACGAGTCGCTTTAATTAAATGGTTAAAAGATTTTTATGATAACTATGATAATTATAAGGATATGAAAGGTTTATATTTACATGGGGCTTTTGGTAGTGGTAAAACATATTTATTATATGCTTTATTAAATGAACTTAAAATTAATAAAAAAGTTGATTATATTGCAGTATATTATCCTGATGTTTTAAAGGAACTCAAAGAAGATTGGAATGACTATCATGAAAAGATAACAAGATATTCTAATGTGCCAATTTTACTTCTAGATGATATTGGTGCAGAACAGGTGAGTGAATGGGGAAGAGATGAAGTGCTTGGGACAATTCTTCAAAATAGAATGAATAATCATTTAACAACATTTTTTACATCTAATTTAACTTTACAAGAATTAGAATATCATTTATCAATGACAAAATCTAGTTTAGATAAAGTTAAAGCAAGACGCATAATGGAGAGAATTAAACAACTTACTGTTGATTTAGAACTTATTACCGATAATAAAAGAAAGTAACTAATACTTTCTTATTTAATTTCATCTGAAACAATACTTAAATCTTTGTTTTCATTTATTACTTTAGTAACAATATCTTTATAATTTTTATCTTTATTAGAACTATCTATTTGTTTTAAGATTTTTTCTTCATTAAAAGAATCTATACTGGAAGAACCAATTACAAAGAAAGGAACATATCGTGCTTCAACACTTAATTCCTCGGCTACTTTTTGCATTAAAGCACCATTATCTGTGGTACGATCCCATACATCAAAAGTTTTTATTTGAATATTTTTATATGTTGTGCTTTTCTTTTCTTTTAAAGTAGCAATGGCTTTTTGACAATGAGGACAAGTATTACCATGGAATAAATAAACAATTACTTTATTTTCATTACTTTCGTTTTTGGTATCTTCATCTACTTTATTATCTTGAATTACTTGAGTATCGTTATGGTCATTGGTGTTATTGGTTTGATTATCGCTGTTATTGATATTATCATCTATATTGTTAGTACTTATAACGGGCTTAGTATTTTCTTTTTTCTTGTCATCTATTTTGTACATAACGAATAAAGCAACAAATATTGTTATGATAATTACGAGACTACTAATTATTATAGTTTTTGTTTCTGTTTTCATTTTAAACCACCTTTTCATTAATTATATAAAATATATAAATAAATTTCAATACATAACTTGTTTTAGATATTTTATTATGCTATCATTGTTATTGAAGGTGGGTATATGGTAAAGATAGTATATAAATTATTAAGAATGCTCGAAGATACAAAATATTATTGCCCGGTATTATCAAGAATTATGGGTAGTAATTTAGAAAAAATAGATGAAGATAAAATTAAAGATTTTTTATCTTGGTTTTTAAAGCAAGAATATAATATAAAAGATAAAATGTTATTATTTCATTTTTTAGAAGTAGCAAAAGAAAAAGTAGAGATAAGCACATTAGAAGAAATGACAGTTGATTCAAGATATTTTGAGACTATGCCAGAACGCATTATTATTGATTACTTTACTAATAGAAGATCAAACTTTTTATCTAGAAGTAGTATTTTTAAAACTTATTTAACTAGTAAAATAAACAGAAATATAACTTTGCTTAGATTAATAGGTATGAATGCATATATTGATTATGATTATGCTTACCGAAGACTTGCTAGTGAAGATGATGTAGAAACTTTAATAGATTATGCAAATTATAAGGGTGTTAGAGGAAATGATAAATATGCACTTGCTGTTGCAGATAATCCTAATCTTTCTTTAGATGATATTAAAGAATTTTTTCAAAAGACAGATACTTATAGTTATACTATGGCAGAAAGTTTTGCAATAGTGTATTTAAGAAGTAAGAATGAAGAAAAAGATGCAGTTATAACTTCATTAATTGAAATTTCAGAATATCCCAAAGTAGATGATGATAGAGATTATTTAGAAAGAAAAAACGGAAAAATAACAGAAAAGTACCAAGATGTCTTATATGGAATTAGTGAATCTAAAATATGGACTGATGAAATGAAATTATGTATGGCTAAGAAACTACTTGCTATGAAAAACTTAGAATATATTTATTATTGGTTTATATTTGAAATTGAATGTAGTTTTAATTATCAGTTAATAGATGCCGTTTTAGAAGAAAGTGAATATGCAATAGTTGATTTATTAATTTCGCTTAACGATAATTATTTTCAATATGCTATTATGAAAGTTTTTGATAGGGGAAAAGATTATTTACATAGTTTAGTTCAGGTTATGGCGCTGGATATGTCTTTAGAGGATATAAATGGTGTGGATAGAATACTTGATTTCCTATATTATGTAGATTATGAATATCAAATGCCCAAAGAAGCAGCATTTAATTTGCTTCTTGCAGGATCAATTTATGCGCCTAAATATTTAAGTGAATATCATTGGAGCAATAGTGAACGAGAACAAATTCTTAAAGTATATGGAGTGATGCATCCAATTTATTTAAAATGTTTTAAAGAATATTTAAGTACAGGTAATCCACTTAAATTGCCTGATAAAAATGAAGCACTTAGAACTTTAAAGAAAACTTTCGAAAACTAGTGTAAAACCTTAGTAAAGAGGTTTTACATTTTTTTTGATGTTTGTTATAATTAGTAATAGGGTGAATAACATGGCAAAGTATGATGCATCATCTATTAAAATACTAGAAGGTTTAGAAGCGGTTAGAAAAAGACCAGGAATGTATATAGGAAGTACTGATAAGAGAGGACTTCATCATTTAGTGTGGGAAATTGTTGATAATAGTATTGATGAGATTATTAATGGGTATGGTAATCATATTAAAATAGTTTTACATAAAGATGGAAGTATTACAGTAGCGGATAATGGACGTGGAGTTCCAACAGGAATGCATGAATCTGGCAAGAGTACACCTGAGGTTATTTATACTATTTTGCATGCAGGTGGAAAATTTGAAGAAGGAAACTATAAAGTTAGTGGAGGTCTTCATGGTGTTGGTGGTTCAGTTGTTAATGCTCTTTCAACTAAAATGGATGTTATTATTTATAGAGATGGTGAAATAAATAATATTCGTTTTTGTGATGGAGGCCATGTTGAAAGTCCTCTTAAAAAAATTGGAACAACTAATAAAACAGGAACAGTTGTAACTTTTTGGCCTGATTATGATATATTTAAAAATTGTGTTTTTTCTTATACAACTATTGTAGAAAGAATGCAAGAAAGTGCTTTCTTAATTCCAAATGTAACAATCGAAGTTATTGATGAAGATGGTAATAAAGAATCTAAATTTCATTATGAAAATGGTTTAGTTAATTTTGTTGAATATATAAATGAAGATAAGAAAACACTTCATAACGTAATTCATTTTGATGGAACTAAAAGTGGTATAGAAGTAGATGTTGCGATGCAATATACAGACACTTATAATGAAAATATTTTATCTTTTGTAAATAATGTTAAAACTATTGATGGTGGATCTCACGAAGTTGGATTTAAAACAGGTATTACAAAAGCATTTAATGATTATGTTAAAAGCAATAATATTTTAAAGGGGAAAGATTCTACTTTTGATGGTAGTGATGTTAGAGAAGGCTTAAGTGCAGTTATTAATCTTAAAATACCAGAAAATTTATTACAATTTGAAGGACAAACTAAAGGTAAACTTGGAACACCAGAGGCAAGAAGTATAACGGAAGCTATTACATATGAAAACCTAAAATTTTTCTTAGAAGAAAACAAAGAAATTGCTCTTAATATAGTGGATAAAGCAAGTAAAAGTAAGCTAGCCCGTGAAGCTGCACGTAAAGCGAGAGAAGAAGCTCGTAATGGTAAGGGCAAAAATAAAATTGAAAAGAATCTTTCTGGAAAGTTAGCTCCTGCTACAAGTAAAAATCCGACACTTAATGAACTATTTTTAGTCGAAGGTGATTCAGCAGGTGGATCTGCTAAGGGAGGAAGAAATAGAAAATTTCAAGCGATACTTCCTTTAAGAGGTAAAGTTATTAATGCTGAAAAAGCCAATGTATCTGATATTTTAAAAAATGAAGAGATAAATACTATTATTCATACCATTGGAGCAGGCTTAGGTCAAGACTTTGATGTTAAAGATTCTAATTATGATAAAGTTATTATTATGACTGATGCTGATGTCGATGGATCTCATATTCAAATTCTTCTTCTAACTTTTTTCTATCGTTTTATGAGACCTCTTATTGAGGCAGGAAAACTTTATATTGCTAAACCACCTTTATATAAGATAGATTATGGAAAGAAGCATTTTTATGCATATTCAGATGATGAAAGATTTAAAATTACCGAGGAGAATGCGGGAAAGCCTGATATTTCACGAAATAAAGGTTTGGGAGAGATGAATGCGGAAGAACTTTGGGATACAACCATGAATCCTGATACAAGAAGTTTAATTAGAGTAAATATTTATGATGCGGCTTTAGCTGAAAAACGAGTTAGTGTTTTGATGGGTGATAAAGTGGAACCACGAAAAGAATGGATTGAAGAAAATATAATTTTTACAATGGAAGATGATTATCGAGCTGCATAGAGGAAAAGAAGAGTTTGGGGGACAAATTCTTTTTTACTATTAAATTTAAAAGATATTTGATTGGGGGTGTAAATTGGTAAAAATTGTGATATAATTTTGGTTATAGTAGGAGAGTGGCTAGAAGTGAGTGAAATGGTAAATAAAAATTTAGCGATTGTTAATGAACTGTGTAAGTATCCGAATTTGAGTCCTTTTTTGACATATCAAGATAATAATTTATATGTTAGTTGTGAGGGAGTAACTCTTAGTTTTGATCTTACAAAAGTGGATTTTTCGCAGATATATAATGAAAAGTTTAAAGAAAGTTTAAATTTGATGAATATTCAAGCTTTGGCAAAAATTTTAGAGATAGAGAGTAAAAAAGAAAAAATATTAGGGGGAGAGGGAATTAATTTTGACAAGTATATTTTTTTGATAAAAAATGAAAATCGGAGAGTAGGAGAAGTAGAAGAATTTGAAAATTTTATGAAAGATGCTTTGCAGTATCAAAATTATATAGCAAATGATTTAGCAAATGTAGTATTACAATATATAAACT
>CAYMVR010000054.1:0-6779 GCA_964393945.1 uncultured Muribaculaceae bacterium
TCCACCAATTTGTTCTACTGTGCATTTATTACTAGTAAGTCCTAAACGAGATGCTATTACAACTGCAGTTGAACATCCTGTTGCACAACCTATTGTTTCACCTGTTCCTCTTTCCCATTCTCTTATTTTTATATAATCCTTATTTACTATTTCAGCAAATGTTACATTAGTTTTTTTAGGAAAAATGGAAGTATTAAACTCAATGGCTGGCCCGTATTTGGCAACATCAAAACTCTCAACGTCATCTACAAATATAACTGTATGAGGATTTCCCCAAGATAAACTACTCATTTTAAATGTTTTATCCAGTATTTTAACACTTTCCATTATAAATTCATCTTTAGTAGTATTTACAGGAATTAATTTAGAATCGAAAATAGGTTTTCCTATATTTGCTCTAATATTAGAAACTACTCCATCAGTTATAGTTAAATCAATAGTTCTTGGACCACCTAAAGTCTCTAAAATAAAATGGGTCTTATTAGTTAATCCATGATCGTAAACATATTTTCCTATACTACGTGTAGCATTTCCACACATTTCAGCTTCCGTACCATCAGGATTAAACATGCGCATCTTAAAATCAGCAGTTTTGCTTGGACAAATTAAGACCATACCATCACTACCTACAGCAAAGTGACGATTAGAAATAAATTTGGCTAATTCATTTAAATTCTTAGGTAATTCTTGATTTATAGCATCAATATATACATAATCATTACCATAAGCTTGCATTTTTGTAAATTTTATTTTCATTTTCTCACCTACTCTAATGCTTGTTTTAAGTCAGATATTAAATCTTCAACATTTTCAATACCTACTGATAATCTAAGTAAAGTATCTGTAATGCCTAATCTATCTCGTGCTTCTTTAGATACTTCAGTGTGGGTACGAGTTGCAGGATGAGTAATTAAACTTTCAACTCCACCAAGACTTTCCGCGAATAAAATGAGATTTAATTTTTCAAGGAAACTATTAACAGTATCCATACTATCTAATTCAAAACTAATCATTCCCCCAAAACCAGTTGTTTGTTTTAAAGATATATCATATCCAGGATGGTCAGGGAAACCTACATAATAAACTTTTTTTACTTTTGGATGATTCCTTAGAAATTCTGCTACCTCTTTCGCATTGGAACTATGACGATCCATACGAACGGATAAAGTTTTTAAACCTCTTAAAGTTAGCCATGACTCCATTGGGGCTAAGCAGGCACCATAAATAGCCATTTGTAAATTTAAATATTCTGCTTGTTCTTTAGTTTTAACAACAACAATTCCTGCTAAAACATCATTGTGGCCTCCAATATATTTAGTAGCACTGTAAACAACAATATCTGCTCCTAAATCTAATGGTTTTTGATAATAACTAGTTAAGAATGTATTATCTACAACAACTGTAATTCCTTTAGAATGAGCAAATTCACAAATAGAAGCGATATCTGCTACTTTCATCATAGGATTAGTTGGTGTTTCAATAAACATCATCTTAGTTGTAGGTTTAACACTTTTTTTAACATTCTCTAAATCACTAAAGTCTACTTGATTATATTCAACACCTGTATATTTTAAAACTTCATCACATGCTCTTACAGTTCCACCATAAACATCATCTGATATCAATATGTGTTCTTTAGGTTTTAACATGGTAAGAACTAAAGATGTTGCTGCCATACCACTAGAAACAGCAAAAGCACGATAGCCATGATCTAACATAGCCATTGTTCTTTCTAGTTCTTCACGAGTTGGATTAATGATACGACTATAATTAAAATTAGTATTCTCTTTAATTCCTATATGACGATAAGTTGATGATTGAAAAATCGGAAAACTTATGGCTCCTGTTACAGGGTCATGACCTAAAGCACCTCTCACTGCTTTAGTATCGTCATGTAAATTTTCTTTTTTATCATAAACGGTGTAATTGGTAAAATTTTTCATTTAGTCCTCCTTGGAAACTTGACATTTCCCTTAAGTTAAGTATATCTAGGGTTTCTTCTGTTGTCAAGAAATCCGAGAATACTTTACACTTCTAATAAATTATATTAATATTACATTCTAAATTATTAAAAAAGTTCAATTTAAAATTGAACCTTAATTTTTTATACCAAATATTTCATTTATATTTTCATAGGCTTTATCAAAATCATCCATAGCTAATTCTATTACGGTAGTATTTTTTAAAGTCTTTATTTTAGGTAACAAACTCTTATAAGTATTTTGTTGATTTACACTATTTTCTAGGCTGAAGGCTTGATAGTTATGATGAACTCTATTAAGTCTTGTCTCAAAAATATTAACATCTTCTAAATATAAAGATATATAATAAATTTCATAATCTAACTCTCCGAAGCGTTTTAATAGTTCATTGTAAATATCTGTAAAGTCATACTCTTTGTAGCCTAATAAAGCGTAAACCTGCTCTGTAAAGAATGTGCGATCAAAAATTAAATTCATATCACAATGTTCTATTTCTTTTAAATAATCTAACAATGCAAAATACATCTTTTTACTTTTTTCTTTCCCAGTTTGGGTTTTATCTTTTTGACCAGATAAACGATAAAGATTTGAAGCGGCAATGTTATCTCTTAAATAGTTAGTTAACCCTGTTTTACCACATCCTTGTGGACCTTCTACAACAATAAACTTCATTTTATTTTTCCTTCCTTGTATATTTTACAAATTTATATTTAACACTCTCATCATTAATTTCTTCAATTATATTGTAATCGAAATCTTCTTCATTCCACTTTGGAAAGAAAACATCAGCATCAGAATCACTATCTAAAACTTCTGTTAGTAATAATTCATCAGCATATGGCAAAAATAATTTATATATAGATGCACCACCAATAATAAATACTTCTTCATCTAATGTATCTAAATAATTTAATAAAGTGTTTAAATCATTAAAACTTGTGATGCCTTCTTCATTTATTTCTTTATGTGTTAAAACAATTTCTTCTCTTCCTACTAAGCGTTTAGGAATAGATAAAAAGGTATTATGGCCCATAATAACTTTATGACCCATAGTATTATTTTTAAAATATTGCATATCCTTTTTTAAATGCCAAATTAAATCATTATTTTTTCCTAATTCTCTATTTTTTCCTATCGCAGCAATTATTGTAATCTTGCTCATTGTTTACCCTCCTAATCTAAATGTACAAAAAAAGTAGTAATTTGTCAATTACTCTTGCTTTTATTTTTAAAATTTGTTTATAATTATGGTGGAGGTAGTTATGAATAAAGGTACTAAAGGAGATCAGTATACTAAAGAAATAATAAAAAGGATTCTTGACGAGGGATGTCTAGATGAAAATCCAAGGCCTAAATATAGTGATGGTGTTCCAGCTCATACATTAAGTGTTAATCACGGAATGATGACTTATGATTTAACTAAAGGAGAGTCACCACTTATAACCTTACGTCCGATTGCTACTAAACATGCGATTGGTGAGTTACTTTGGATTTATCAAGATGAATCTAATAATCTAGATATGCTTAGAGATAAATATGGCGTTACTTGGTGGGATGATTGGGATATTGGTGATAGAACAATTGGCGCTTGCTATGGAGAGACTATTAGACGTCACACTCTAATGAAAGATTTACTTGAAGGATTAAAAAATGATCCTGATGGAAGAAGACATATAATTAATATGTGGCAAGTTGATGACTTTAAAGAAAAGCATGGACTTAAGCCTTGTGCATACCAAACCGTTTGGAATGTTAGACATGGTAAAGATGGTGTAGATTACCTAGATATGTGTTTATTCCAACGTTCTAGTGATTTTTTAACAGCAGGATGTATTAATCAAGTACAGTATTTAGTGTTCCTTCATTTAGTTGCTAGACATACAGGATATACACCTGGAAGATTTACTTGGTTTTATAATAATATTCAAATTTATGATCGTCATATTGAGAATGCTAAAATTATGCTTGATAGGGAGCCTATTGATTGTGAACCAACTATATGGTTAAACCCTGAAAAAACAAACTTTTATGATTTTACTGTAGATGATATTAAAATTAAAGGATATCCAAGAGCAGAGATTAAAGAAAAAAATCCACAATTAAAATTTGATTTAGGTATTTAAAAAGTTGATAAAAATTAATCAACTTTTTTTAATTACTTATTTTTGTTTTATACTTTTCTATTACTCTTTTGATATTTCTAAAACCATATTTACTAAAATTCATTTCTTTTATTATTTCATCATAATTACTTATACCTGGTAATTTTTCTGTTAAATAAGCAATAACCTCTTTTTTAGTAATGTGATCAAAATATATAATGTCATCAAATCTTCCTAAGAATTCTTCGCTAAAAGTATCAGTTAAATTATTCTCTTCCTCACTCATAAAACCAACGATAGGATTTTTTATAGCATTTGAAGTCATAAAAATAAGAGTATGTGAAAAATCTATTGTTTCTCCGTGAGCATCTGTAATAAATCCTTCATCCATAATTTGTAAAAATAAATTTAAAACACTAGGATGCGCTTTTTCTATTTCATCAACTAAAATAATTGAATATGGATTGTATTTTACTTTGTTAAAGATGTAGTCATCATCATATCCGATAAAACCATGTGAAACCCCGATTAATTTATTTACTGCTGTTTCTAAATTATATTCACTCATATCTAAACGTATAAGTTCATTTTTTAAAATTTTGCTTATTAATTTTACAGAAGAAGTTTTGCCTACCCCACTTGGGCCTAATAAAAGAATTTTTTTACTTTTTTCTTCTTCTAAATAGCATTTTAAATTATTTATTATTTTTTCTTTAGCGGCTTCTTCGCTATATATATTTTCGTTAAGAATATTTGCAGCTTTATTTAACAGTTCTTCTTTATTTTGAAACAAAGGAATATTACTTTTCATTTCTATGACACTTAAAATGTCATCTTTGGTTATAGTATCATTTGTTTCATCTTTTTGTTTAGCATTTTCGAGATTATTTATTTCTAAACATAATTTTAAAGCATCATCAAACAATCCTTTTTTAACAAAATCTTCTTTCTTTCTTTTTAAATTTCTTATCTTTTTATCATCTTCACTACTCTCATTATTAGTATTATTTTTTCTTTTTACATAAGCACAAACACTATCTAGTAAGTCAATTGTTTTGTCAGGATTTTTTCGTTTAAATAAGTAACGGTTACCAATACTTACTATATCATTAATATTTTCTTCAGTTATTTTTATTCCATGATGAGATTCATAACTACTTTTTAATCCCATTAAAATATCCTTTGTTTCATCTAGACTTGGTTCGGTAATTTGAATGACTTCGAACCTTCTTTCTAAGGCTTTATCCTTGGCAATAAACTTTTCATATTCACGAGTTGTGGTAGCACCTATAACTCGAATATCCCCTCTTGCTAAATAAGGCTTTAAAATATCACTAGCATTAATAGCTCCTTCGGCTCCTCCAGCATTTACCATAGAATGCACTTCATCTATAAATAAAATGATATTTTTATTGCTTATTATTTCTTTAATTATTTTAGTTAATCTTTCCTCAAATTCTCCACGATATTTGGTGCCACTTACTAAATCTCCCATAGGAAGATCGATAATTATTTTGTTTTCAAGTAAACTTGGTACTTGATGATTTTTAATTCTTCTGGCTAATTCTTCAACAATGGCAGTTTTACCTACACCGGCTGGGCCGATAAGTAAAGGATTACTTTTTTTCTTGCGAAGTAATACTTCAATTAAATTATTGATTTCTTTATCGCGACCAATTACAGAATCAAATTCATCAACTTTGTCGTTTAGAACTTCTCCAACATTCATTATCTCAAGTTTCTTATTTATCGTTTTGCCTGGTTTTATTTTTAGTTCATCATATAAACTATCTATATCAATATCTAAACTAACTAGGATACGTATAGCAACGCCTTCTCCTTCATCTAGCATAGCTATTAAAAGATGATTTGGAGTAACAACACCTTTATTGTTTTCTTTAGCATCCTCTAGGGCGTTTGATAATATTCTTTTTAGTAATGGAGTATAAAGATTTATATCAATATTTTTACTTGGTATGCCCACAATACTAATTAATTCATCTCTAAACTTTTTATAATTAATATGATATTCGTTTAATTTCTTTTTAGTATCAGTATTACTTTTTAATATTGCTAATAATAAATGTTCACTACCGACATATGGATGATGTAAATTTTTCCTTTCTGTTTCTGCGTCGTTTAGTATTTTGCTACTTATAAAACCAAAATTGTTAAACATAATATCCTCCTTCTAAATATCTATGAATATTTAGATAAAAAAAGAAGATATTTATTCACCAACTTTAAATATCTTATTTTATTTTTATATTAGTCATGATTTATTATATGAAATAATTCATTTTTATCTAATAAATCAATTATACATGTAGGTTTTAAGTTTTCTTTTTTTAACTCATCTAAACTTTTCCAAGTAAAATAAGTGTTTTCTTTATCTAAGCATTTTACCTTTTCTTTATCATATATACTTTGATCTTGAAAATCCACTTTTATTAATACTAAGATTTCATGAAATGTTTTATTTTGTAATTCAAAAAAATTTTCAACAATACCTCGTACTTTAGCCTCTGTTATTTCATAACTAGTTTCTTCTTTTATTTCACGTGTAACGGCTTCAATTGATGACTCACCGATTTTAACCCTTCCACCAATTAAACTCAGATAATCTCCTTTTGGATTTTCAGTAACTAAATACTTATTATCTTTTTTGATAATAGCAGCGACACGATAATTAAGT
>CAYMVR010000055.1:0-6717 GCA_964393945.1 uncultured Muribaculaceae bacterium
CAAGTGTACCACGAACAATATGATAACGAACACCGATTAAGTCTTTAACACGACCACCTCTTACTAAAACAACACTGTGCTCTTGTAAATTGTGTCCCTCTCCTGGAATATAACAATCGACTTCTTTACCATTAGAAAGTCTAACACGAGCATATTTACGTAATGCTGAGTTTGGCTTCTTAGGTGTTTTAGTTCCAACACGAGTACAAACTCCACGTTTTTGAGGTCCCATAGTATCAGTTTGTTTTCTAGTCATAGCATTATAACCTACATTTAAAACTGGACTCTTACTCTTTTTAGTTTTACTTTTTCTGTTTTTCTTAACAAGTTGATTTATTGTTGGCATAAAAATCCTCCCTCCTATTAACACACATCCTGGTGTATCATAATTCCCATTAAATTAGGTTCTACCTAAATAGAACCGCATTTAAAAATCACAAATACTATAACACTACATTATATGTAATGTCAAGTAAATTTTTCTTATTAATTAAATAAATTATCTAGTAACTCCTGTTTCAATTAGAGCATTTAATGCTTCATTAAAAGCACTTTCAATTACTTCATCATCTAAAGTTACTAGTCCTGTATCAACTCTCCATTGATTTAAGCGGAAAAAGAAAGTTCTAAGTGCAGGATAATCTGGAAAAGCCTCTGGTGTTAAAACTCCATCAAATCGGCTCAAACTTCCACCATATTTTTCACATAAAAGTATTAATTCTTTAAAAGATTCAAAACCCTTTGCTGATCCACTTTCTATTGCAGATAAAGCCTCTAATGATCCAACAAATAGTGTAGTGCCTCTAAAACCAGGAACAGCTTCAAATTCATCATTTACATTTCTTTCCAATATTTGACCAGTAGACTCACTAACGCCAACTTGTAAATCTCCAGGTCTCACAAGTCTTAGTTTATCATCAGACATCTTAATAAAATCTAAAACTCTAAAAGCCATTCTTCCTTCTGTTGCTACACTAAGTAAAGCATTTACTCTTTCTCCTAACTCAGGAGTATACAAAAAAGTATTGTAATAGTCATAACTTTCTTCTAATGCTTTAATATTTTTAGTTGTTATTGTCATAATATACCTCATTTCTATGGCTAGTTATTATAATGGCTAATAAAAAGAAAGTCAATTCATTATGATTAACTTTCTAAATACTTCTATAATTTTTCTTTAACTCTATCTTTAGCCACACTAAGCATTAATTTAATTCGATTAACCTGATTACTTTTACTAGCCCCAGGGTCATAATCAACTGCTACAATATTAGCATCAGGATATAATTCCTTAATTCTTTTTTGAACTGCCTTCCCAACAATATGATTAGGCAAACATCCAAAAGGCTGAACGCAAACAATATTAGGAACGCCTTCTTTTATAAGTTCAATCATTTCTCCAGTTAAATACCATCCCTCACCCGTTTGATTACCAGGAGAAATAACATCTTTAACATTTTCTTTCAAATGGTGAATATTAGTCGTAGGCATAAATCTTGTTTTTTTAAGTTCATTCCTAACTGTCTTTTCATAATAATCAATTACTTTTAAAAGTTCACTCGCAACTACTGCCATTGTCTTGCTAGTTCTAATAAGTTCATGCTTAATGACATGATCAATCGCACAATACTTAACAAAGCCCATGAGTTCAGGTGCTACTACTTCAGCCCCTTCGCTTTCCAAAGAATCTACTAAATAGTTATTTCCAAAATAATGATATTTTACCAGTATTTCACCCACTATTCCAACTTTTGGTTTAACTTCATCTTTAATAGGAATATTATTAAATTCTGTAATTATATCTTTAATATTTCTTTTAAATTCTTTAAAATTACCTTTTGCTACTGACTGTTCTGCTACTACGTACCATTTGTCATACACTTCTTTAGTTTCATTTTTTACTTTTTCATAAGGACGAGTAGCAAACAATAACTTCATAAGTAAATCGCCATAAATAATCGCCATTAAAAGCTTATGAATTATTGGCAAAGTAAGTTTAAAATCTTGTTCTTTTTCTAGTCCACTCATATTAAAAGAAATAATTGGAACATGACTAAATCCTGCATCTTTTAAGGCTTTACGAATAAGCCCTATATAATTAGTCGCACGACATCCACCACCAGTTTGGCTAATCAAAACAGTTGTTTTAGATAAATCATATTTACCACTTTTTAAGGCACTAATAAGTTGTCCTATAACAATTAAAGAAGGATAGCAAGCATCATTATTAACATATTTAAGACCATCCTCAAGCATTATAGAATTCATCTCACTTAAGAATTCCACTTTATAGCCATCACTTTTAAAAGCACTAATAAGAAGTGGCATATGATGAGGAGACATATCAGGTACTAGAATTGTATGATCTTTTTTCATTTCTTTTTTAAACACATTTTTTTCATAAACAAAAGGTTCATATACATTTTTTTCTTCTCTTTTTTTCATTGTTGCGAGTAAAGATCTAAGTCTAATTTTAATAGCGCCCAAATTAGAAGTTTCATCTATTTTTATAACTGTATATAAACGATTATTCTTACGCATAATTTCTTCAGCTTGATCAGTAATGATCGCGTCTAATCCACATCCAAAAGAATTTAAACTAACGATTTCCAGTCTTGGATTTTTAGAAACAACATCACATGCTCGGTATACTCTTGAGTGATAACTCCATTGGTCTACTACTCTAAGCCTCATATCACTTGCCTCATAACAAATACTATCTTCTGTAAGTATTGCAAGTCCTAAACTATTAATTAAAGTATCAAGACCATGATTAATTTCTTTATCTAAATGATAAGGACGACCCGCAAGAACAATTGCTTTCATATCATGTTCTTCAATATAACCTAAAATTTCTCTACCCTTATTAATAATATCTTTACGAAAATTATTCATTTCCATACTTGCTAAACTAATAGCTTTTTTAAGTTCCTTTTTAGTAAAGTGATACTCCTTAAAGTCTTCCAAATTATATAATACATCACATAATTTATCTTCTTCCAAAGGCAAAAAAGGATTTAAATATTTAATATTTTCTTTTTTTAATTCTTCAACATTTAACTTAATTGCTTCTGAGTAACTTGTAACAATAGGGCAATTATAATGGTTATCGGTATTAAATTCTTTCTTCTCATACATAATACAAGGATAAAAAATAGTTTTAACACCTTTACTTATTAAATTCATAATATGACCATGAACTATTTTAGCAGGATAACAAGCAGATTCTGAGGGAATAGATTCAATTCCTTTTAAAAACAGATTACGACTAGAATGATCAGATAAAATAACTCTAAATCCTAAATTAGAAAGCAAAGTATACCAAAAAGGATAATTCTCATACATATTAAGAACTCTAGGTATTCCAATTTCTCCTCTAAAAGCCTCTTCTAAAGGAATAGGTTCATATTTAAATAAACGGTCATATTTATATTGATACATATTAGGAATCAAATTATAAGAACCATTATTACCACTACCACGTTCACAACGATTACCACTAATAAATTTCTTTTTACCAAAACTATTAACAGTAAGAGCACAATTATTAGAACATCTTCCGCATCTTGTATGCATTGTTTTAACTTCTAAATTTTGAATATCACAAGCACTTAAAATTGAAGAAGTTACCTCATCATTCAAATAATCTCTTCCAATAAGAGCCATACCAAAAGCCCCCATTAAACCAGCAATATTTGGCCTTTGCACATTTTTATTAGTAATAATTTCAAAGGCTCTAAGAACCGCATCATTTAAAAATGTTCCGCCCTGAACCACAATAGAGTCGCCAAGCGTTTCAAAATCTCTTACTTTCATAACCTTTTGTAAAGCATTTTTAATAACCGAATAACTAAGACCAGCGAATATATCACCTAAAGGTCTACCTTCTTTTTGAGTTTGTTTAATTTTAGAATTCATGAATACGGTACAACGACTACCTAAGTCTACTGGTGCTAAAGATTCTAGCGCTAAAGATACAAATTTATCAATTGAAATATCTAACGATTTTGCTAAAGTTTCAATAAAAGAACCGCAACCACTAGAACATGCCTCATTAAGTAAAATTGTATCAACTACTCCATCTTTTAATTTAATATACTTCATATCTTGACCACCAATATCAATAATTGAAGTCACATTAGGATTAAAATATTGTGCCGCTTTAGTATGAGCCATAGTTTCAATTTCACTAATATCTAAATTAAAAGCTGTTTTAATTAAACCTTCACCATAACCTGTAGAACCACTAACTCTTATAATAACATCTTGTGGTTTAATCTCATACATTTTTAAAAGCATTGTTTTTATAGTATCAATAGGATTTCCCATATTAGATTGATAATCCTCGTATATAATATTTGCATCATCATCAATTAGAACTAACTTGGCTGTTGTAGATCCTGCATCAATTCCTAAATAAGCATTTCCCTTATAAGTATTAATATCTTTTTTTAAAACTTTATCTTTATCATGTCTTTGTCTAAATTCTTCTAATTCTTTTTTATTCTTAAATAATGGTCTTAAAGATAAACTAGTCTTTTCTTTAAAACTTTTCATTTTACTTATTTTTTCATTTAAAGTTTTATAATCAATAGGAGCCATATCTAAATTTGATTTAATTGCTCCAAGAGCCACAAATAGATGTCCATCTTCTGGAATAAAAACTTCACTATCTTTTAAGTTCAAAGTTTTAATAAAAGAATTACGAAGTGTTTCCAAATAATTTAGAGGTCCACCTAAAAACATAACATTGCCACGAATAGGTTTACCACATGCAAGACCACTAATTGTTTGATTAACAACGGCCTGCATAATAGATAAAGCAATATCTTCCTTTTTAGCACCCTCATTAATTAATGGTTGAATATCGCTTTTAGCAAAAACACCACAACGAGACGCAATTGGATATATTTTTTCTCCCTTTAGAGCTAATTCATCAAGTCCCATTGTATCAGTATTGAGTAAAACAGCCATTTGGTCTAAAAATGCTCCTGTTCCACCAGCACAACTACCATTCATTCTCTGTTCTATGCCATTATTAAAATAAATAATTTTAGCATCTTCCCCACCAAGTTCTACTACAACATCAATATTACTAGAATAGTTAATTACTGCATTCTTACAAGCAATAACTTCTTGAACAAAAGGTATTTCAAGATATTCCGCCAAAGTAAGAGCCCCACTACCTGTAAAAGAAATTCTAAATAAATCATCAGAAGAAACATTTTTTAAAAAACTATCCATAAGATTTTGAATTGTTTTTAAAGTATTAGAAAAATGCCTTTGATAATCCTTATATATTACCTTATCATTATCCATCGCAATTATTTTAACTGTTGTACTACCAACATCTACACCAACATCAATTATTCTACTCATAAATTACCTCATAAAATTAATTATAACATAAATATCCCAATTTTTCTCTTCTAAAATGACACCCATAACTTTACATTAAAATAAATTTTAACTTTTTTATTATGATTTAGATTGATTTTATTACACTTTCTGTTATAATTATAATAGGTGAGACTAATGGAAAAAACTAGACTTCATAAAAATGAAATTATTAAAATCGCAGTCCTTTCAGTTATAATTATTTGGATTATTTGTTTCTTTATCGACTATTTTAGAGCTAGACAATCTAAAATACCACTATTTTGTATTAATAAAACAGTCCAAAAATATGATGATGGAGAGACGATAAGTTGTACAGGACTTGGATACAAAATGTATAAATATGAAAGAACAAGCATCCCTGTAAGTGTTCAATTTGGTCCATTTTTTATCAAAGAGAGAACAAAATAGTTCTTTTTCTTTTCTATCGTGATATAATATGTCTTGGTGATTAATCATGCTTAATAAAAATGGTTGGGGCTTAAAAGAAATGCTCTTATATTCTGGAATTATTGTTTTATTCTTTTTAGTTGCAATTTATTACATTGTATCTATGTATAAAGAAATTGATATTCCCGTTAGAGAAGTATCATATCAAGATTTAGAAAAACAACTTGAAGATAATACTTTAATTTATTTAAATGATTACTATACTGGCTTTTTAGATAGTGATGGCGTAATAATTAATAGAAGTGTATTAAAGGCAAATAACCTAGATGTCGCATTAATTGATAGTAATAATAATGCTTGTAGTGGTTATGTCTATGCAAATAAAACCCATGGTGTCATAGGAGTTAAGGCTTATATTAAATGTAAAGGATATACAACTAATGGTTATGAGGAGGCAAAATCGTGAAAAAAACTAACATTTTATTTATCATATGGGGTATTCTTGTAATAATAGTCATTGGACTATTAACAGCCCTAGGTTTTATGATCAAAAATCAAAATAAAGATTATGAAAAACTGGAGGACAAACTACTTGATAGTACCAAAAAATATGTTGATACTAACTTTTTATATCCTGAAGGAAATGATACTTTAAAAGTAACAAGTAGTGAACTAATAGAAAAAAACTTTTTAGATGAACTAAAAGTTAATAATGATAAATGTACAGGATATGTTAAAGTATACAATGATGGTGTATATCAATATAAAGTTTATATCAAATGTTCTAATTATACAACCAAAGGATATTAAATCAAACTTGCTAAGCAAGTTTTTTAATTTCTAAAAATAAATAAAAAATTACAGATTTTATATGTTTAGTAGGGATTTTTAACAGATTTTATACTTTTAGAGCCAAATATTCGAATATTT
>CAYMVR010000056.1:0-6700 GCA_964393945.1 uncultured Muribaculaceae bacterium
GTGCACTTCTTTTAGCATCTTTAAACATTTCACGAACACGACTAGCACCAACACCAACGAATAACTCTACAAAGTCAGAACCACTTATATAGAAGAAAGGAACATTTGCTTCTCCTGCTACGGCTCTAGCAAGTAATGTTTTACCAGTTCCTGGAGGGCCTACAAGTAAAACACCTTTAGGTATTCTAGCCCCTAACTTTTGGAACTTTTTAGGATTTTTTAAGAAATCAATTAATTCTTTAACTTCTTCTTTTTCTTCTTTCAAACCAGCAACATCTTGAAATTTAGCTTGATGCTTATCATCACTAAGTTTTGCTCTTGATTTACCAAAATCCATAGAGCCTTTATTAGAATTAGCAAGTTTTGAAAATAAAATATAAGCAAGTATCGCAAGTACCACTAAAGGAACAACTTGAACTAGGATATAAACAATTTGACTAGCTCCAGGATCTGACTCAGTTTCATAATCCTTAATATTTTTATCACTAGCATATTTAACAATACCATCAATTTCTGCTTCTACTACTTTAGCTTCAAAAGACTCATTAGTTTTATAATCCTTTAATTTACCTCTAATATAGTAAACAGATTCACTTGATTTAGGTTGTACATTTATTTCTGTAACCTTAGATTCTCTTAATGCTTGTAAAAGTTCTCCTGTTGTAAGCTCATTTATTTTATTACTTCCCATATTAATGATGAAAAATACACCACATACAATAACTAACAAAATAAAATAAGGGAAAAAATTACGAACAGCATTATTTTTCTTTATTTCTTTTTTATTCATTATATCTCCTCCTCATATGAAAGTATTATATCATATATTCCGTTTCTTTCCACATCAAATTTTGATTTTTTTACACCTGGTATCCAAAGAACCTCATTTTTACTGTCTAAAACAACTGGTAAAACACTTCTTTTTTCTTTAGAAACCTTTTCATCAATGAAAATATCTTTAACTTTTTTAGTTCCTCCCATATTTTTAACAGCCATTCTATCCCCAGATTTTTTAGGCCTAATGATTATAGGCAAAGTAATATCTTTACTATTTAATCTTATTACAAAATTACTTTTACTATCACTAGTCGCTATTTCTTTAATAACACCTGTTGGAACCTTTTGTTCTTTGTTAAAAATATAAGAATACTCTTCTACTTGTTTATTATATACAATTTTAAAGGTATCATAGTCTTTAACTGCCAAAACTTTTTTAGGAAGCATTACCATTCCATTAGTTTTATCAAGTAAAATCAATTCTATAATTTTATCACGGTGCTTTTTCTCAATAACATCAATATCATTTTTGTAAAACAAATTAAGTTCATATTCAATAATTTTTTCTAAAATAAATATATCTAACTTTCTAAGTTTAGAAACTGCAAGTCCATCTTTTACTTTCAAAGTTTCATAAACATCTTTAATATATTTATCTAAAAAATTACTTACTTTATCAAGTTCCTCACTAAAACTTAAAAATTTAAGATGTACTTTGGCATTTTCCTTTTTTAAAAAAGGTAAAACATTCATTCTAAATCTATTTCTTGTATACTTATCTGAATAATTAGTTTTATCAATATAATAACGATAATTATTATAATCCATATATTTAACTATATCATCTTTAGTAACGGAAATTAAAGGTCTAATAAGCGTGTAAGTTTCCAGTTTTGTTTCCTTTAAAAAACCACTATAACCTCTAAGACTACTACCTCGAGTAAGCCTCATCATAATCGTTTCCATAAGATCATCACCATGATGAGCAGTCATTAAATATTTAGCTTTATATTTTTTTACTAATTCCCGAAAAAACTCATATCTTCGCTGTCTAGCTTCGCATTCTGTATTTCCAAGATGATATTCTTTAATTTCCATATATTCATATATAAGATTATTCTTTTTAGCAAAATCTTGGACGAACAATGCTTCTTCTTCGCTCTCTTGCCTTAGTTTATGGTTAACATGGCTAACAATAATTTTGAGATTATAATCACTTTTTAAATCGCACAACAAATGAAGCAAGCACATAGAATCAGGCCCACCCGAAGTTGCAACAACAATAGTATCATCATTATTTAAAAGTTGTTTCAAATATAATAAAACATTATTCATAAAATTCACCATGCCCTACTATTTTATCGCATAAATAGTATTAGTTCAAGTAAATCTTTAAAGAGGGTTTTCATGATTTAAAATCATCTTTATATTCTTTTCAATAGCTCTAATATTAAATTTTAAAATTGTATTATCTTCTATATTAGCCCTTTTAGAAACATAATCTAAGAAATCCAAATCACTTGCTAAACTATAAGAAGAATTATGTTCCAAAAAACCAAAATACTCTTGTAATAGTCCACTTAAAGTTGAATTATAAGTTCCTGCTTCATTATCATCTAAAGCAATACCAAATCCATGAATAGTAGCCATAAATGGATGGCATTTAATAAGTAAATCATCTAAAACAAAATTATTATTACAATAATCAATAAAAGGTTTAACGTCTGCTTTATGATAAAATCTAATTACAATTCCCTCATTAGTTGCTTTAACATGAAATTTAACAGTTGCTTCAATACTATTTCTAATAAGGTATAAAAATACTGTTTTTAAAGCACTAATCATATACTCATATTTCACAGGAAAATACACTTTAACTGACTCTAAATAATCTGCTTTTCTATCAGCATAAAAGGCAATATAATGAGTTGTATTTTCTTCACTTCCCAGATTTCTTACTTCATATCTTACTAGCGAATTACCAAGACTATGCAAAAAATCTTGATAATACTTTTCTATATCTTGGTATAGTCTTATATCTTTTTTTACACCATAATATTTAAGCATATAATAAAAATCATCTTGAGTAAAAACTTTACCTTGAATATTTTTATCGCTTATCACTTGTCTAATAAATTCGTTCATATCTTACCTCATTTATAAGTTAATAACCATCTAGTTACTAACACCCCTTATCTTATCTAAATTATATACTATTATTCAAAAAAAGTACAGAAAAAAAGTTCCATAAAAATAGAACTTTAATAACGACTATTAAAACGATAGCCAACTTGATTTTGAAAACCAGGTGGTACAATTACATTACTTTGAACAATACCGGTCCTTGTATTATAAAAACCATTTTGAACCCCATAATGTAAATGTGCTCCTGTTGTACATCCATCATAACCACCATGACTAGTAGAAGTAGAATAACCTCCAACATAACCAATAATTGTATCTTGTGTAACCATATCTCCAACACTAACATTAAATCTTAGAAGATGATAATAATAAGTAGTATACTCTTTACCATTAACAATAACATTAATATAAAGTTTGTTACCACCACAAGATGACCTACTAATAGTTGCTTTAACCTCACCTGCTGCTGCCGCATAAACTGGTGTACCTTCTGATACTCCAATATCTAATGCATCATGGAATTTGTACTTTTGACCAGTAACAGGATGCGTACGATAACCCATTGTACTTGTTATTACTCCAGATTTTAACGGCTTCATCCAAGCTCCATTAACAGGCATTTTAGAACAAGTTGCAATAACTACGGAATCATCATCTCGTCCAATATTAGTCTTACAAGTTTTCTTTTGAGCTTCATAAACTGCTTTAGTTGAACTAAGTTTATCATCTAATGACAATGAAGATTCATTATATTCTTCTGCCTGTTGATACAATTTAGCAATAGTTGTCTGATAACTATCAATTCTACTTGCAAGTTCTTTTTGCTTTGCTTCTAATTCAACTTTTAATTGTTCATTAACTACAATTTCATTTTCTAAATTATCAAGTACAGTTTGAATATAATCAGATACCTGCTTTATTGCTTCCATTCTAGTTACAAGTTCCGTCATACTAGTAGAACCAGTTATATACTCTACATAAGCATTTTGACTTTGAACTTGTTGTGTATAAACTAAAACTTTCTCTGCTTCTTTTTTATTTTGTTCTATTTTTTCATTGGACTCAACAATTTTAGCTTGAGCTTCTTCTTCATCTCTTTCAGCTTTTGAAAGTTCTTCTTGTGCTTGTTTCTTTTGTTGCTCCTTTTTTTCTATATCTCGTTTTGCTTGAGCACTTTGATTATCATAACGTCTTTTTTCTTCTAAAACCGCTTCATATTCTTTCCTAAGATCTCCAATAGTAACAGCCACCGCAGATGCTTTAACTGGAAAAATTAAAACTAAGACAATAATAACTAAAGCATATAATTTAAACTTCTTCATCATATTTTCAAATACTTTCTAACTGCTCTACTAGAACCAATCATACCAACTATTGCTCCTATTATAAGAAGAACTCCTGAAGTATATAATACAAAAGGCATTGGTTTAATAAGTTCAATCATACTAAATGTTGATTTACTACCCATATTTTCATATAAAATAAAATATCCATAAATAGTGGTAATAACTGGGACTAAAGAACCAATAACTCCAAGTAAAAATCCTTCAAAAATAAATGGTAATCTAATTGAAATATTACTACTTCCAACTAAACGCATAATTTCTATTTCACTTCTTCTTGAGAATATAGTAAGTTTAATTGTATTACTAATTAAGAATGCTGTAACAACAATAAGAGCAATAACCATTCCAAAAGTAACATTTTTAATTATATTAAAAGCAGATATCAGATCCTCAACCATTCCTTCACCATAATCTGCACTTTGTACTCCATCTATCTTACGAATATCTTTAGCAGTTGGAGATAAATCACTAACATCTTTTACTTTAACAATATATGAATCAAGTAAAGGATTCGTTTCCAAATAGTCCAAAGTTACTTCTAAAGTTTCAGAATAGTTTTTCATTTCTAATTTCCATTCTTCTTTACTTTTAAAAACTACATCATCAACCGTACTAATCTTTTTTATTTTTGATTCTATATCAGTAAGTTGACTATCTTCAACACCTCTTTTAGCATAAACAACAATAGTAAGTTCTCTTTCCATACTTTTCGTAATATAATTAACATTTACAGTAAGAATAATAGCTAAAGCAACTAAAATAAGGGTAATAGTTGTACAAATAACACTAGCCATACTTAAACTAAAATTACGAAAAACACTTTTAAATGAATCCCTAATGGAATTCCGAATTATTCTAAACGGCTTCACTGGCTTTATAACTTCCTTTCTCATGGTCTTCAATTAATACTCCATTATCAAGTACAATAACTCTTTTCTTCATCCTATTAACAATATCTTTATCATGAGTAGCCATTATAATAGTAGTTCCAAGTTCTCTATTTATTGTATCTAAAACGAGCATTATTTCTTTAGAAGTTTTAGGATCCAAATTACCAGTTGGTTCATCACAAATTAATAATTTTGGGTCATTAACAATAGCTCTTGCAATACATACTCTTTGTTGTTCTCCACCGGATAACTCATTAGGAAAACTTCTTGTTTTATCTTTAAGTCCAACATGATCGAGAGCTTTTAAAACTTTAGGTCTAATTTCACTATTTTTCATTCCAATGCATTCTAAAGCAAAGGCCACATTTTCATAAACAGTAAGTTTAGGAAGTAATTTAAAATCTTGAAATACAATTCCTAACTTTCTACGTAATTTGTATACTGTTCTGTTTCTAAGACGGCCAACATTAATACCACCAATCATAACTTCGCCCTTAGTTGGTTTTTCTTCTCTATAAAGCATTTTAATAAGTGTTGATTTACCACTACCACTAGCTCCAATAGCAAAAACAAATTCGCCTTTATTTATATCTAATGTAAGGTCAGCAACTGCCGTAACCCCATTCTTATACACTTTGTAGCAATTCTTAATTTGAATAAACTTCATGATTACCTCCTACTACCATAATAATATAATTATACCATAATAACAAATTTTATAAAATACCAAATTAAGCCAAAAGAAAAACTTGAGATTTCCTCAAGTTATTTAGCAACAGCTCTAAATGCTACTTTAGTACTTAACTTACCTTGTAACAGTTCATTTTGGTTTACATCATCTTTATTACTTAACCACACATATAATCTGTAAGAGACAGTAGTTCCTCTTGTAATAGGTGTAGCACCTAATACATCAATATTACTTACAGCATATAATTCTCCAACTGTCGCACCATCAGGAATTCCCGTAACACCACTAAAATCACCTGTTGCAACACTTGTCCATGTATCATTTGCACCAGCTTGGTACAAAGCCCATTTTAAATCAGTTGATTTAAAATTACTTGTCATTTTATTTTCAGTTAAATAAATTTGATATTCGGAATTCTGAGATTTTGAATTTGATGGAAAAATAATACTAAACTGTGTATATTCTGCTTTAGTTTCAATTTCACCATCATTAACTAAACCAGCAGCAGTCGCATTAATACTACGACTAGTTGTAAAATTCATTGTAAGATCTCCACTAGTAATATTAACCTCTTGGTTTTCAGGATTAACTTCCTCTACTCTATTAACAAAATAAGCATAAGACATACTAACTCCAATTATAACCAATGAAACTGTAATTATAATAGCTCCTAAAACATAAGCCTTTGTTGAACTTTTCTCTGACTCCATAATAATTCACCCTATTCTGTCCTAATTATACTAAAAAAAAAGTATTTATACAATACTTTTTAAAACAAAGATTACACAACTTTTCAAAAATCAATCTAAAACACCATAAGAATTACTTGAAGACTATCTTTTAAGTAAAAT
>CAYMVR010000057.1:0-6596 GCA_964393945.1 uncultured Muribaculaceae bacterium
GGTTCTCCCCAATATCTTTGACGAGCAAAAATCCATTCTCTAAACTTATAATTTATTTTTTTACTTCCAACATGCTTTTCTTCTAACCATTCAGTCATCTTATTAATAGCATCTTCTTTATATAAACCATCTAGGAATTCAGAATTGATATGAACACCATCATCAGTTAAGGCAGCCTCACCATTAGCAAATGCCTCAAAACTATATTTATGAGCTTCATTTGTTAAGGTAGACATTAATTTATCTTTGTCAATCCATACAACATCTGCAATATCTTGCTCATATTCACTAATTTCTAATTGGTCTAAATCTTTTAATGTACCCACTACAGTATAGCAAGTGATATGACGATTAACATCTTTATGAGCAGCATAGAAAGTGTCATAATATATAAATTCTACTTCTCTTAAATCAGCAAAATTAGTATAACCGGTTTCTTCTTTAATTTCTCTTTTAGCGGCTTCAAGTGGTGTTTCATCACCTTCAATGCCTCCCATTACAAAATCAGTCCAATTAAATTTTTTATTATGAACACATAAATATTTATCTTCTGTTGGATGCTTAATAATACAGTTGATAACACGACGCTGTGTCATTTCTTTATCAGGTCTTACTTTAGAGTCACCCTCACCTATAAAGTTTTTTGCAAGAACTTGAATTATAGGTATATTAAATTTTTTAGCAAATTCATAATCTCTATCGTCATGAGCAGGTACAGCCATAATTGCTCCTGTTCCGTAACTTGCTAAAACATAGTCACTTATATAGATTGGAATCTTAGTATTATTTACAGGATTAATAGCATACGCCCCTGTAAATACTCCTGTTTTATCTTTATTAAGTTCGGTTCTTTCTAAATCGCTTTTTCTAGCACATTCTTTTTTATATGCCTCAACTTCGGCACGTTTATCATCACTAGTAATAATATCAACATATTCATGTTCTGGAGCAAGTACACAGTAAGTAGCGCCAAAAAGAGTGTCACATCTAGTTGTAAAAACTGTAAATGTTAAATCATGACCATCTACTTTAAAATCAACATGGGCACCAATAGATTTTCCTATCCAATTTCGTTGCATTTCTTTAGTTGATGTTGGCCAATCTATTTCTTCTAGCCCTTCCAATAGTTTTTCAGCAAATTTAGGTTGATCAATACACAATTGTTTCATTTTCTTTCTAACTACAGGATAGCCACCACGCTCTGATTTACCATCTATTACTTCATCATTTGATAATACAGTACCTAATTCTTCACACCAGTTTACAGGCATATCAATATATTTAGCATAACCATCTTTATATAACTGTTTAAAAATCCATTGTGTCCACTTATAATATTCTGGGTCACTTGTAGAAACCATTTTAGACCAGTCATAATCAAAACCTAAAGTGTTTAATTGGTCACTAAAATATTTAATATTATCTTCCGTAAAACCACTTGGATGATTTCCTGTTTGAACTGCATATTGTTCTGCTGGTAAACCAAATGAATCATATCCCATTGGGTGGAGAACATTATAGCCTTGCATTCTTTTCATACGAGATACAATATCGGTTGCAGTATATCCTTCAACATGACCAGCATGTAATCCTACACCACTAGGATAAGGAAACATATCAAGTACATAATATTTAGGCTTACTAAAATCCCAAACATCTGTTTTAAAAGTTTCATTTTCTTTCCAATAATTTTGCCACTTTTTTTCTATAGTCTTATAATCGTACATACGAGACCTCTTTTCTTTTATAGTTTAAATTATATATTTTATACTTTTAAAAGTCAATAATGGCTTTTAGTTTAGTGTAATTTTAGTCTTGATTGCTTAAGTATTTTGTTAATTCTTTATAGCCATCATTACTCCAAAGAGCGAATCTTTCTTCATCAGGAAAGTTTGCTAGGGTTTTATCTTCTTTTTCAGGAATAAAAATATAATCCCAACTCCAACCATATTTGCCTGACTTCGTTTCGGCGATAGTTCCTTTGGTAACAGATTTAAAAACAATTGGTTCTTCGCCATATTTACAGTAAGCAAAGGCTTCAACAAAACAAGCATCACGATTTTTACACCCTTGCATTAATTTCAATATGCCATCTTCTTTTATAGTATCATCAGCATAATGAGTATAAGGACCTGGAAAGCCATTTAAAGCCTCAATATATAAACCTGTATCATTTTTTAAAACATCTTTTTTTAAAATCTCACTAGCTTCTTTAGCAGAAAATGCTGCTACTTCCTCAACAGTATCAGCTTGAATTTCATTAATATCTAATTTAATATTAGATACTTTAAAACCTAATGGTTCTAAGTAAAGTTTCGCACTAGCAATTTTGGCCCAATTACCGGTAACGTATGTTATTTCTTTCATATTAAACTCCTTTATTATATTATAGTTCACAAAGTTTACAATTGCAATTTACTTTGTAATGACAAATAACCAGAAGGCTTTCGGTTTAAACCATTTTTTAATTTCGATAATTCTTCGGCCTAATTTATAGTATTGAAATCCTGTTTGTTTAATTAACTTTCCTCCAGCTTTATTAATTAAATTAGTCCATTCTTTAATGGTTAAACTTCTTTCATTACCAAGCATTTTTTCATTCATATTAAAATAAGTGCTGGGTACACCAAAAATAACAACTTCGGATATTCTTAATTGTTCTTGTAAAATCTTTATAATATCAGCATCATTAAAATGTTCTAAAACACCATTACTATAGGAAACATCAAAACTATTAGAGGGATATTTTAAATCTAAAATATTACCAACTTCATAAATACAAGGAGCAATAACTTTGGAGTTTTTAGCTAAATATTCAGCGTAATCTAAAACTGCAGCGCTTAAATCTAAGGCTGTTACATCTAAGCCACATTTTTCTAAGTATCCTGCGACTAAACCTGTACCACAACCAAGTTCGATAACCTTATTATTATTCGCATATTTTTTGATAGTTTTGATAAATTTGCTTTTATATTTTAACTTATAGGTAATATAATCATCTGGTTTAGGAAATTCTTCTACATCTATTTTATATAATTCATACCATTTGGTATCTTCACTCATTTTGGAATCAATTAAAATCTCATCAATTTTATTACAGACTTTGGTAAAGGCATCACTCAAAGTATCCTTATTTTCAATTACTAATAATTTATAATCACTATTATGATAACGAATAAAATCTTTTAACTTTTTATTAAATTTCTCCATTGTTTTTACTTCATCCTTAGAATATTCTCTATTATCTCTCTTACCACTTCTTTTTAAACATGTACTAACATTACAATCAAAATAAACCATTAAATCAGGATTTTTTTCACCATTTTTCATACATTTTAAAACATTATTCATAAATTCTTTATCATTTTCAATTTGATTTTCTAATAAAACAGACTGATAAGAATAAATAGATGATAAATTTCGGTCAAATAAATTGATATCGTTATTTGCACTATATAATTTTTCTCTTAAATAAAGATAGTCAGATGCTTGAACTAAGGTTTCGTATCTTAGTGTATTAAAGGATTCACTTGATGTTACTAAAGGAGTACTTTCAAACATTTTATTAATAATAGGATAAAGAGGAGAAGTCTTATCTATATCACTCGTAAAACCTACTTTATATTTAGAACTATAATGCTCATATAACATTTTAATAAGAGTTGATTTACCTGAACCACTTGGCCCTTCTAAAACTACATTAATCATTTTCATCCTCACTTTCAATTATAATATCGGGAACGATATCAATAAATCCTTTATAGCAATAACCTTTTTTAAATTGATATAAGCCATAATCTTTATTTTCATAATCATTTTCCTCACAAAATACGCCACCAAAATCGTAATACTTTATTTTATTTCTGATACAATATTTAATGGCTTCCCATTGTAAGTTATACATACCTAGAAGTTCACGGTTAGTACTACTACTTACACCATAAAGATATATTAATTTATCTTTATATATAATATCTATACTCATAGCAAGAGGAACATTTTGATACCATACTTCAATAAAGATGAAAGAATCTTTAAATTCTTTAATGATATTCTTAAAATAATCTAAATTATGAGGTTTAAAGTCGTGCCTACTTGCAGTCTCTAAATATAATTTATAGAAGTTATTAAAATCAACAGACTCAGATATTTTACTAGTTAAACCTTTTCTGGTGGAACGCCTTGTATTTTGACGAAATTTACTAGGTAGCATACTTAACATACTCTCTTCATTAAAAATAATATCCATAATGGCAAGTTTACAAGAATCATGAAGATTAGCATAATCATTTCTAGGTAATATGGTGATATTAGAAGGAAAATTTGATAATAGTTCTTTTTTAATACAGGGGTTAATAACAATTTTTTTATAGTTATGACTCTTAAGCCATATCTTTATTTCTTTAATAAATAAAGTTACTTCTTCTTTAACTCCAAAATTTAACACTGGGCCACGAGGAGCATACACATACTCGCCACTTCCCTTTTCTAATAAGCTACATACCCATTTTATATCACTTTTTTTATCTTCATAGTATAAATAATATTTTTTATTTTCTGTACGAACTCGATTCCACTTAATAGTTTCATTGTATTCCGCATAGGGGTTAACAGCCAAAAAGGCATTTATTCTTTCAATAGTTTCAAAGTCATTATAATCTAATTCTTTTAACATATGTGCCTCACCTATAAAATCTTCTTAGAAAATCTTGATTTCGAGATAAAATTAATCTAGGACTTGCAGAAGTTCTACTTTCCATTATCTCCAAAAAGTCATCATGCATTCTTGCAAGATCATTTGGATATGAAATCATCAAATATTCATAAAAAGCGGCATGAGCCAAAGTTTCTTCCATTCCAATTAAATAGCGATTGTAATCTCTGCCTTGTAGTCTGCTTAATAACTCTTCTTTGGTGGGAGGTAACATATAAATTGATGGTGATGAAGGATATAAACCTTTAATAACACTTGCAGAAGAATAACCAACATTGAAAATTAAATTACAATTTTTAAGGCGTTCAAATTCTTCCTTACTCATACCATAATAGTTCCCATTATAATTACAATACTCTATAAGGCTGTCACTTGCTATTAAAGATTCAAACTCAGGAACAGAAATACAATTTATTTTATCTTCGCCATCTCTTTTTGCTCTGGTAGTATATCCAATTGCTTCCTGATAAAAAGGGTATTCTTTATCTACTAAATAATCTACAAATAATGATTTACCAGCGCCAGATGGTCCAGATATAACAATAGGCTCGAAACTTCTACTCTCCATTTTATCCCTCATTTATCTTTCTAATATCTGTTTCCCAAAAGAAGTAAACCCAGTCATCAGCATCAATGGTATAGGCATAATTAAGCGGTACTTCTTTATTAGTTATTTCGAGTTCTTTCATTTTTTCATCCATAACTAAAGTGTATACTTCTAAAACTTCTTTATGTTTTTCTTTCACAATATTTATTGCCGCATTCGTTGTGTTACCTTTAAAAATAATGTCTTCTAATAAAATACATTTGCAAGGTTTATCAGTTAAATTATCACTTAAGTATCTAACAACACCGTAGTCATGGCAATTATCGGAATTACTCATTTTGGTTTGAATCATATAAACTTCCCGAATATTTAAAAGATGCGAAATGGTTACTAATAAAGGAAGGCCCCCTCTTGCAAGACCAATAAGTTCGATATTATTCTTAGATAAATCATATTTACTTTTAATATCTTCCGCTATCTTATAACAAGCATCAATATAGTGTTCATAATCTAACTTTGTTACTTTATTTTTAGATGGTAATCTATGTTCTTCTTTAAATACAGATTCTATTTTCATTCTAATTCCCTTACCTTTCTTATTTTAGATACAATAATCATAAATGGTGTGTCTAGTAAAGCAATAAGCCATTTACTTAAACACATAGTTATAATTAATTCAATTAATTCATTACTCGGTAAAGTCTTAAAAAAGGCTATACTTACAAATATTAAAGTATCAATAGTACTACTTATAATTGTACTTACATTATTACTTATAATAATTCGGGCATATTTCTTTTTTAAATAACTATATATTTTAGCATCAAGTCTCTGACTAATATAATAGGCAGTTAAACTTGCTAGAGTAATCCTAGGCATAAACTTAAATATTGTTTCTAAAGATTTTTGACTTACATCAATTTCACTTGGGGCATACATTAAAAATAAAGTTATGAGTATTGTAAATATAATCATACAGATAAAACTTAATTTAGTAGCTGTAATCGCTGATTTTTCATTATACTTTTCGCTTAAAATATCAGTACTTAAGTATATAGCACCATAGGTTATATTACCAAGTGATAATGTAAAACCAAAAACATCTATTAATTTAATAGTTTCAATATTGGATATAATTACTAAGATACATATTAAGATATATAAACCATATTTGCCATATTTTTTATAGGTGAGAATAGTTAAAGTAAATGTTATAATTAAATATATCAAGGATAGCAATAAATTCATTATAACATCACTCCTTTGTATTCATTATAGATACAATAGAGGAAATATATCGTACCATTAAAAAATAACCATGATTTTGGTTATTTT
>CAYMVR010000058.1:0-6383 GCA_964393945.1 uncultured Muribaculaceae bacterium
TCTTTAATAGTATTTATAACTGCTATCTTACCATAATTATAAGTTACTCCACCTTGTTGATAAGCAATAAAAGGCGCACGTAATGGTCCATCACATGACAATTCAATACTTGATCCTTGAGTAAACGAACCACTTGCCATAATTACATCATCATCATATCCTGGCATAGGGGCTGGTACTGGTAGTGTTCCTGAATCAATCGGAGAATACTTTTGGATTCCTTGAACATATTTTATTAATAATTCTCTATCTTCAAAAATAATATTCTCAACAATATCTACCCTATTTTCGTTATATTTAGGTTCTACTTTATAGCCTAACTTTTCCATTAGAAAACTAGTTAGGACTGCTGTTTTTAGAGATGATGCTACAACAGATGGTGCAAAATAAAGTCCTTGTAAAAAACTCTTATTAGCGCCTAGGCTAGGACCTACTTCATCTCCTTCGCCTGGTAAATTTAATCTTTCAGCACACAACTTAATTAATTCTTTTTTACCTGCAATATAGGCTCCGTTAGAAGCTATAGAACCTCCTAAGTTTTTAATTAAAGAACCTACTATAATATCTGCTCCAACTTCTAGGGGAGACTTTCTTTCAACAAATTCACAGTAGCAATTATCTACCATAATAATAACTTCTTTATCAACTTTTCTTATTTCTTCAATAACTTTCTCTATACTATTTACTGAGATACTTTTTCTGGTTGAATACCCTTTACTTCGTTGGATTTCAATTAGTTTTATTTTCTTTGTTTGTAACTTTTTAATAATACTTGGTATGTCAAACTCATCATCAATTAAATCTATTTGTTCATAATTGATACCAAAACTTTTTAAAGAACTATTATTATCCTTTATTCCTATTACTTCATGTAATGTATCATATGGAAGACCTGTAATTGATAGCATAGTATCTTGGGGACGTAGTAGTGCAAAAAGAGTTGTTGATAAAGCGTGAGATCCACTTATCATTTGATTTCTAACTAAAGATGCTTCCGCTTTCAAAACTTTAGCAAAAACACTCTCAATGGTAGTTCTTCCTATATCTCCATAACCATAGCCTGTTGTCATATTAAAATCAGTTTCACTAACATTTTCTTCTCTAAAGGCATTTAAAACTAATGAACTAAAATAATATTCATTTTCTTCAATTGTTTTAAAAATACTAGCACATTCTTTTTCGGCTTCTATCACTAATTTATCTATATTCATAACTCCTCCATATACTTAATTTATCTTAATTAAAATATTACAATAATTAATGAGGGATTATTTTTGTCCCCCATCAACTTTAATTACACTATCAACAATATAACTGGCTTTATCACTAGCTAAAAAATAAACAACATTTGCTACTTCTTTTGGTTCTGCAAAACGATTTAGTAAAATACTCTTGCTTTCCTCTTTTTCATAGTCTTCACCCAGTTCTTTATTCATATCTGTTTTTATCCAACCTGGAGCAACACAATTAACACGAATATTAGGTGCATACATACTAGCAAAATTATGAGTTAAGTTAATAAGTCCGGCTTTAGAAGCATCATAATCTAAACCATATGAATAATAAGCATCAATACCCGTATTAGAAGAAATATTAATAATACTACCTTTATCCATTAAATCTTTTACATATTTACAAGTTAGAAATGGTCCTATTAAATTAACACTCAATATCTTATTAAAGTTTGCTACTGTTTTTTCTTTTAAATCTGTATCAATGGCTATACCAGCATTATTTACTAATACATCAATGTGTCCTTGTTCTTCTTTTATTTTATCAAACATTTTTATTACTTCGTCTTCATTAGATACATCACATTTAACAAATTTAGCACTAGGATATTCTTTATACTTTTCTTTTAACTCGTCTAGACTAGTAGAATTAAAATTCACATAAACAATATCTTTATTATCTAAGAAAACTTTAGCAATACACTCACCTAAACCACGAGAAGCTCCAGTTACTAAGATAACTTTATTCATGTTATCTCCCTCTTTCACTCGTATTATTATACACATTTGCATTCGTAATGTCTACTGAAATAACTTTTCCATTACAGCAATATTTTATTTCGGCATTACCTCTAGCATCAGTATCTAAATGTTTTAATACATCCCATATATATTCGGGGTCACCATATACATCAAGACCAAAAACCTCTTTACTATGCTCCGGAATTATTGAAGTCCAACTAAAATCATTAAAGTTTTCTTTATAATATTCTAGCGGTTTTTCTATTTTATCTCCACATTTTTCATAAGTTTTTGTAAGAGCATATAATCCTTTATTATAAGCATCAGTTGCAATAAAGATATTTTGATATCTATCTATACATCTTTGATAGTATCCGCATCCTATTTGAAAATTATCTTCTAAATTTTGAATTATTTTAAGAGGTTTACCTTGAAGTGCTGGGTCATCTAATTTTCTAGCATCAGCTACCCAAAATTCGTCATATTCGCCCGTTGGAACACCATCTTTATAAACCGTTAATTTATAATGTTCACCATGTTGGGCGCCTAATTGAAGTTGTGTTGGACCGCAAGCACCATTTTTTTGTTCAATACATTCTAGAACACCTGATTCAAGGGATAATATAGCATAACTTTGATTAGCAGGCAAACCATATCTATCAATCCAGTATTCCATATATGGTGAACAATCCTCAATAACTTGTTCTAATTTTCCACTGTCAGTAACATCATCAAAGCCAACACTTACGCGAATACTATCATCAAATTCGGGTATTTCAATTTTAGACAGTTCTTCTTTTAATGTATCTTGAGCTGATGATATAGCCTCTTCTAACTTATCTTTAAAGTCTGGAGTCTCTATTTCTGCTACAACACTTGGAGTATCATTTTCATTACTCATTTTTCTAGTCTTAGATATTTCACTTAGAATTGTAGAACCTACTAAAACCGCTCCAAGAGCTAAAGATAATCCTGAGGCAATTAATTTTTTGTTTGACATTCGATTACGATTTACTTTAGCGGGTTTTTCAGGATTATTTTTTTTATACTCCCAAATATTTTCTTTTTCAATACTTTCTTTTGTGGCTACACATAAAGAACTTATTAAGCCATCATGCTTATCACTTTTTTTAGAAAAAACTTTTAAAGTATCAACAATGGCAATATTACCAGTGTGACTTTCTATTTCAATTAAACTACCATTAATTTCTTTAACTCGTCTTATACCATTTGATAATATAGCTTGTAAAAGCCCTGATATTTCTTGGTCAGTTAAGGTTGTATATACAGGTCTACTGCCAAAAACTTCATAGGAATAATACTCTCGACAATTTCTTTTTTCATTATAAGTTAAATATAATCTACTCACTTGTACTCATCCTACTTTCTATTACTTTATCAATCATGTCATATTCAGCACTTGTTAAATCATTATCAATGATATATTCACCATTAACTTCTTTATAAGCAGAAGCAAGTAAATCATTATCAACTAAATAAACAATATAATCTCGACTAAAGTTATAATCAAAATGGGTAAAAAGAATTGTGGCTTTATATTTTATTCCCTCAATATCAGTTAGTGTTGTATAGTTCATATTATCACCCTATTATCATTATAAAATAAAATGGGTAAATACACAATTCTATTCAATAATTATTTTAAAAAAAAATAACTAGTAAAGTTTTCCTTTAATTTTTATTTTTTATATGTCTAATATTTATAATTTTCTGTTATAATTATTTATAAAGGTATGGGTATTAGTTATGATAGAATTTTTTGTTGAAAATAAATCTTTTATTGCGCAGATAATTGGGACGATAGCAATCGCTTTTTGGGTTGTTGGTCTTCAAAATAAAGATAGAAAAAATATTCTTTTGTTTCAAGCCATAGCCAATTCATTTTATTCTGTGCAATATTTTTTATTAGAAGCATATTCGGCTTGTAGTATGAATTTTGTTTCAACATTTAGATGTTTAATTTTTGCTAAAACCAAGCAAAAAGCTACTAAATTGTTTAACATTATTTTTTGTTTAATTATTTTCCTTATTGGGGTATTTACTTATAATGGGCTTTTATCTTTAATACCTCTAATCATAACAATATTTTATACTATTTCATCTTCGAAAGAAAATAATCTATGGAACAGACTTACTGTTTTGTTAGCAGCTTTTGTGTGGATTTTTTATAATTATAAAGTTGGAGCATATATAACTATTTTAGGTAACGTTTTTGAAATAATATCAGGTATTTCCGCTATAATCCGTTTTAGAAATAAGTAAAAAGATAAACAAAAAAAGAAGCATGTCAATTGCTTACTTTTTAGTAACTATAAGTTTCATCGCAGTTTTATCTTCGCCATTTATTACAACATCATTGAAGGCTGGTATTACTACTAAGTTATCGCCACTTGGAGCAACAAAACCTCTGGCTATAGCAATTCCTTTTATAGCTTGATTTAAGGAACCTGCTCCAATAGTTTGGATTTCAACACTACCTTTCTCTCTAAATATATTGGCAATCGCTCCTGCTACTTTACTAGGATTTGATTTGCTTGATACTTTTAATATTTCCATATATTTAATTTCCTCAACTTTCTAATTAAATATATGTCTATCTTTAAAATTTATAACTATTCTTTGTCTAAATCTATAGAAGAAAAAGCACCTAAATCATAGACTTCATAATTTAAAGTTTTTAATTTATTATAAGCAATATTACTTCTACTTCCACTCCGGCAATAAACAAAAACCACTTTATTTTTATCAATATTTATATTCTCATTTATTTCATCATATGGGATATTTATAGAACCTTTTATATGAGATTCATCATACTCTTCCTTAGTTCTTACATCTATAACTATATACTCTTTTGTTGCCATTATTTCTTTATAATCTAAAGATTTCTTATTAGAATTGGATGAACTACATCCACATAAGCTAACTACTAGTAATAATACAATCAATATCTTTTTCATTTTAACTTTCCCACCTTGCATATATACCACATGGTAATATTAATTTAGAATTAGTCATAGGAAGTCCTAATTCATCACTTGATATTGTACCTTTATGTTTTATATTTAAATATAAAAGATTTTCTAAGACTGTTTTAGAAAGCCCTGTTGTATAAGAGTTTATAATAAATAATAAAGGATTATCACTTAAAAGAGCACTTGTATCTTTTATTAATTCATCTAAATCAGATTCTATACTCCAAACTTCATTTTTGCTCCCTCTCCCAAATGAAGGTGGGTCCATGATAATAATGTCATATTTGTTCCCTCTTCTTATTTCACGTTTAACAAATTTTCTTACATCATCAACTATAAATCTTATAGGCCTATCACTCAAATTGTTTATTTTAACATTTTCTTTAGCCCAATCAACCATACCACGTGAGGAATCAACATGAACAACACTAGCTCCTGCACTTAAGGCTGCAATACTAGCACCTCCAGTATAGGCAAAAAGATTAAGTACTTTTACTTCTCTATTTGCTTCTTTAATTTTTTCTCTAATTAAATTCCAATTGTAGGCTTGTTCAGGAAATAAACCAGTGTGCTTAAATCCCATTAGTTTTAGATTAAATTTTAAATCTTGATAACTAATACTCCAAGAAGCTGGAATATTACTTTTTATATCCCAATGTCCTCCTCCAGTATTACTACGATTATATCTAGCATCAATATGCACCCATAGTTTTTCATTTTTATCTTGCCAAATAATTTGAGGATCAGGTCTTACTAAAGTATAATCTCCCCATCTTTCTAGTTTCTCACCACTAGCCATATCAAGTATTTCATAATCTTTAAAATCACTAACCAACTTCATATTATACCTCTTTTAAATAATTTACAATTGGATCTACTATATCTAGGATATTATTAATCAAAAAGAAATAACCAATTATTAATATTTGAACATCACTATCATGTAATAAATTTATGGCTGTTATAATTCCTGTTATAATAAAAACATTTAAAATAAATAATCTAAGTATCCACATATTACTTTTCTTATCATGATAAAAATCAGCTTTCTTTAGTTTTATTAAACTCATTACTCCTAACCATATCATTAATATTAAAACAATATTTTTAGTGTTTAATTTTAAGAATATTGTTCCTAATAAAGCAATAAAAGATATAATACTAGTAAATAATGACTCATAATCTAATTCTTTCCTATTAATGATAAAATCTAATAACTTTAATATTGTATAACAACTGTATATTATAATCATTACTAACTTAATATCTAGTACTTTAAAACTAGGAAGCACTAAAACTATAAATGACATAAGTAATAAAATACTACTTATTATTATATTAACTTTTTCTTTTTTCTTCATAAACTTGTTACCTCAAGTTTATTATATCACGTAACACATCAAAGATAAATAAA
>CAYMVR010000059.1:0-6070 GCA_964393945.1 uncultured Muribaculaceae bacterium
AAATGTCATTATGACATTTTATTAGGCACTTACTCGACGTGATATAATACGGCGTTCTTTCTTATTATCTACCACTCTATTAGTAATGCTTTGGTAAGCATTTTTACTAAATACTTCGTAGATACTGCAAAATTTATCTACTAGACAAACAATTACACTTTCTCGATACTTTGGTGGTGTAAAAGTAAGAGGAAACATATGACGTTCAATAATATCACTTTCAATTCGGTTAATAGAAAAATCTTTTCTAGCATTAAATAAGGCTATAGTTGGATGAATGCGACCATGTAAGCCTACATTCTTAGTAGGTTTATATTTAGCATGCCAATCATATAGAAAATAATCATGAAGAAGAGCACCTCTAATAAGTTCACGTTCATGAAAATTTAAATGGAGTAACTTACACAAGCGATAACTATAATATGAAACTGCGATACTATGTAAAAGGCATGTTGTATTTCCATGCTGGATATATCTATTCATTTTTAAAAATTTCTTTTTATTAAGCATCTCTTCTAAATAACTTTTAAATACTAAATCCTCAACTGTTTTATTCTTTATTCTCATATTATTTACTCCTGATTTATTATATGTTATATTCCCTTTTTTTAATAGAAAAATTATAGCACTTCATAATAATGAAGTCAAATGCTCTTTTAAAAAATAGTCATAAGACTATTTATCACTAAATGTTTCTTTAGTATTATAGTAATATTGACAACCACTTACTACAGATAAAATGGTCGCAATGATTATTAGGGCATATCCTATATTTATTCCAATTAATTCAAATGGTAAATTATAGAACATAGTAAGAGATATTCCTACCATCATACATATGGTTTTAATCTTTCCCATCATAGATGCAGCGACTACTTTGCCTTTTTTGCCACTTGCCATTTTAAACGAATCTACGAAGATGTCTCTTGTAATGATAATTACAGGGATAGCTACACTTATAAAATTGTTATAGGCAAGGACAACTAGTAAACCATTTACTAAAACTTTATCAGCGATAGCATCCATTACTTTGCCAAAATCAGTTACTAAATTTTCTTTTCTAGCAATATGGCCATCTAAAAAGTCAGTTACAGACGCTATTATAAATAGAAGACCTGCAATGATGTATTTTAAATCTACGATTATTTTTCCGGCAATGGTGAATGTTGGAAAATAAATACCTAAATTATACCATGGCACAATCAACATAATTAAGATAATAATTGATATTATAATTCGACCCATTGTTAGTTTATTTGGTAAATTCATAAATTAATCTCTCCTTTATCGTACATATTTTATATAACTAATTTCTTTAGTAACATGGTTATCTATGGTAATTTGTTTAATACTCCAGATAACTGCAATGATTACTAATAATAAAATGATTAAATAAATTGTTATATAGTAGTTACGGCTGTACTTTCTAGGTGGTCTTGTATACGGCGATACAATTTTATTTGTTTCTTCCTTGTTTTTCTTTTGCGCTTGTTTTTCAATCTCTTTAATAGGTATTTTTGAAGTATATTCAAACATATACTCATTAAATTCATCAATGATTTTATCACTATCTAAGCCCAAATATTTAGCATAGTTACTAATATAATCTTTTAAAGCAAAGATATCTTTAAAGCAGCCAATTTTTCCTTCTTCAATATTTAAAAGAAAATTTACTTCAATATTTAAATCTTCACTTGCTTCTTTAATACTAACCCCTGACGATTCTCGAGTTTCTTTTAATAAACTCCCAATACTATTCAGTGTTATTCACTCCTTTTTTAATAAAATAATATTCATAAGCCATGTTCTGTTCCCTCTTGGGGCGACAAATATTTATCTACTAATTAACTTAGTCCCTTACGCCATTTTTATTCTTTTGTAAGAGCTCTCCTACCAAAATTTGGATTTCTCACTCGTGGGGTTTACCGCGTTCCATTTCCTTCGTTTCCGAATTCTTCGTCACTTTGGCACTTTATCCTTAATCAAATCATGAGAGTAACCTTTTAGATTTTTTCAGGGCCGTTAGTAAAACTACCTAGGGTTATTTTTTCCCCTAGCACGAACACTACAGGCATTACAGCACTGTGTGAGCATGGACTTTCCTCTACTTATAATTGTTAAGCAGCATTTGTCCGAATATTATTCATATTTTCCAAAAACAACTTTTTCTAGTTGACTAATTCTCCTTAATAAATCAACATTATTGACACTACCATTTTCGCTAGATGACTCACTAGCAACTAGTTTCTCTCTTAATGAACGTATTTCTGCTTTTAGTTTGCTATTATCTTCATGTAAGTCTTTTATTTCCTTTTCATTTCTTTTAATAATATTGATAAATTCAGTATAATCGCGTATAACCATGTCTAAATATTTATCTACCTCTTGAGGACGGTATCCTCTGGCATCAATTTTAAATTCTTTATCTAGAATCTCTTGGGGCGTTAAATAAATTTTATCGCTATACATGTTATTCACTTCCTTTAACATACCCATTATAATATTTTTTTCGACATTAGTCAATTATAGGAATATATAAAATTAGTTCTTACACTATTTTATGCCTTTATTTGTTATTTGTTTTTCTTTATGTTTTTTAAAGCATAGTAACTATCAAATTTTAATATTAATTCATCTAAGTCTCTAAGGACATTATTTATTAGATTCTCGTTTCGCATAAAATCACCTAAAAACATCTTAGCAAAAAAAAATTTATCGTACATTATATTCGACAAAACTAGCTAAAATATATCTGTAAATTGGTAGTAAATTAGAGTCTCATTTATAGATAATTTACATTCTTTATAGTATAATGATTATGGGTGAAGTTTTTAATGAATTATCCTGGCAACATCAAGAAAAGTTACAAAAAAGAAATTGATTATAAAAATCGTGGTATGGACTTAGAGGCCATTATTACAGAAGCATGTAATTATTATATAGATAATGATGTAGCCATCATTTACAAGAAACCTACCCCAATAGGTGTAGTTGATGTTGATTATTCTCATGGAGCGATAATAAAAAAAGCCTATTTTAAAGAGCCTTCTACTTTAGACTATAATGGAATTTATCGTGGCAAGTATATAGAATTTGATGCTAAAGAATGTCATGGTAAATCATCATTTCCAATTAGTAATATTCATGAACACCAAATTACACATATAAATAGAATTCTTCGCCATGGAGGCATTGCCTTTTTAATCATTAATATGAATAATTTGTTTTTTATCCTTAAAGGTGAAGATTTACTTAGTTTTATAAAGAATGAGTCAAGAAAGAGTATACCTTTCGATTATTTATTAAAAAAAGGTATACCTTTAGAATATCGTTATCATATCGGTCTTGACTATATAAAAGGAATTGATACTATTTTGAAAGAGAGTGATATTTGTGAAAATACCCAAAATTAAGAGAAAACCAAAAGAAAAAAGTGTTAGAAAAAAAAGAGGTGGCAAAAAAAATCTTATCCTAATTTTTTTAATTAGTATGGGAATTATGGTAACGTCGTTAGTTTTAGCGTTTGTCCTTTATATTATTATTACATCTCCAGATTTTGTGCCTGAACAATTATATAATAAAGAGGCTACTGTTATTTATGCTAATGATGGTGTTACAGAACTTGCTAGATATGGCGGAGACAATGTGGAACTTGTTACTTATAATGATTTACCACAAGTTTTAGTTGATGCATTAGTAGCAACTGAAGACTCACGTTTTTTCCAGCACAACGGTGTTGATGCAGCGCGTTTCTTAAAAGCATCTTTAGGACAACTTGCGGGTAGAGATGCAGGTGGTGCTTCTACCTTATCCATGCAAGTTATGAAGAACAAGTTTAATGGTACCGAAGCAAGAGGCATTGCTGGTATCGTTCGTAAGTTTAAAGATATTTACATGTCTGTATTTAAGTTAGAGGCTGTTTATACTAAAGAAGAAATAATTGAATTTTATGTAAATAGCCAATGGTTTGGTAGTGGTGATGGTGTAAATAATACTTCTATTACCGGTGTTGAACAAGGTAGTCAATACTTCTTTGGCAAATCAGTTTCAGATTTAACTTTACCAGAAGCAAGTTTATTAGTAGGAATATTTAATGCTCCCGGAGCTTATAACCCTTATGATTATCCTGATAAGGCAGCTCAAAGAAGAAGCACAGTTTTATCACTTATGGTTCGACATGGTTATATTACGGAGAGTGAGAAAGAATTTGCAGAATCTGTGCCTGTACAAAGTTTACTTGTTGATCGCAGTAATCAAAAGACGAGTAATTATCAAGCATTTATCGATTATGTTGTATTTAAGGTTAAACAAGAAACTGGTGATGATCCAGCCAGAGTACCAATGGCAATCTATACCACTTTAGATATTGGCATTCAGGATGTTTTAAATCAACTTGCTAATGGTGAATTATATAAGTTTAGAGATGATACTTTACAATTTGGTATGGCTGTTACTGATGTAAAAGATGGTTCAATAAGAGCCTTGTCTCCAGGCAGGAATTATGCTAATAGAGGCCTTAATAGAGCGACTGGTTGGGAAAATTATGATAGAGACCATGGTATTAAAGTCCATCCTGGTTCTACAGCAAAACCTATATTTGATTTTGGACCACATATTGAATATTTACATAGTTCTACTAGTACAATATTTATAGATCAGCCTTGGAGTTATACGGTTGGCGGTAATGTATTAAATTACGATCGTGCTTATAAAGGTGCTATTACAATGCGTTATGCTTTACAAGATTCTAGAAATGTTCCAGCTGTACAAGCTTTCCAACAAGTGGCACAACAAGTCGGAATAGATAAAATCGCTGATTTTGTTCATAATCTTGGTATTTATTATCGTGGTGATTTAGTAGAATCTGCTGCTATTGGTGGTATTGAATGTGCTGATCCTCTTAGTATGTCAGCAGCTTATGCAGCATTCGGACGTGGCGGGTATTATATCGAACCTTATGCTTTTACAAAAGTTGTTTATTTAGGAACTGAACATGTTCATACTCATCAAGTATCTCGAGAAAAAGTTATGAGTGAACAAACTGCTTATATGATTACAGATATGCTTGTAAGCGGTGGTGCTGCTGGTGTTGGTGGTAATTTCTCTGTAAGCGGAACACAAATTGCGGCCAAAGGTGGTACTTCGACATTAGATTCTGCTCAAGCTAAAGCATGGGGGTTAGGTGGTAAAGGTGTAACACCTAATCATTGGAATATTACTTACTCTCCTGATTATTCAATAGCATTATGGCTTGGTTATGATAGCCTTGGTGCTGGTAAGCCCTATTTAACTAGTGGTATTGGTAACCCTGCAAGAAAAGCAATTATGAAGGCAGTTGCACCTAAAATATATAAGAAAAACTCTACTTTTGATAAACCTTCTGGTGTTGTATCAGTAGTAGTTGAAAAGGAAACTTACCCTACTATGCTTGCTAGTGCTAATACTCCTGATAATATGAAGATGAATGATTTATATATGAGTGGTTATGAGCCTTCAGAAGTTTCACCAAGATTTGATACATTAAGCAATCCTACTAATGGCAGATATAATTATACTAGTGGAGGAATAACAATTAGTTGGGACCCGATTAAAACCCCTGAAGCAATTGATCAAACTTACTTAGAAGAATATTATAACAAATCAGATTACTGGAATTTCTTTAGTGAATATAAAGCTAAGTATTATCAAGAAAGAATTCAGTATAATACAAACTATATAGGAAATATCGGTTATCAAGTTTATTTAAAAGATAATTATTCTGATAATTTGATTAGTCTTGGGTATACGACAAATACTAGTTTTACTTATAATTCGTTCGGTTACTCTGATAACTATACATTTGTGGTTAAATCTGCTTATAGTATATTTAAAAATAATATGAGTACAGGATTAACTATAAAAATTGGAACCGGCCTGGATCCTGATATTAGTGATAATGGCGGGCCTGGTGGTGCTACATTAAATTAAAAACACGAGAAATTGAACTGAACCCCAAAAGTTGGACAGTTTATTAGTAGTTTCTAATTAGAGGATTGTAATCTGTAATTTACAGGAGACAATCCTTTTAATT
>CAYMVR010000060.1:0-5995 GCA_964393945.1 uncultured Muribaculaceae bacterium
AGAAAGTGCTAAAACACTTATCCAAGAAAGATTAAAAACTGACCCAGCCTATGATTTTACTATTTTTTATGATAATTTAAAGACTCTAGAGACTTTAGAACTAGATGAGGAAGAATTTAGAAGTGTAGTTAGAAAAATATATGGCTATGATGCTCACGTATCTGCTTTTTACTTATCTAAAGAAAATAAAATATATAGTTTAAAAACATGCAAACCAATAACCAGAATACATGAATTAGAGCATGTTGCCAATAACTGGCATAAATCTATTAATAACAAAACTTACATATATGACCCAGCCATTTATCAAAATAAAAAAAGACTTGGCTCGTCTATTGAAGAAGCAATGGACAATGAGGCAATTAAAAACATAGAAAAACATTCAAGTTATCAAAACGAAAGAATAATCCTTGAATATTTACAAACTTTTATAGAATATGATTACATAGACTTTCACAAAGAAGGTATAGATGGTCTTATTGATGCTTTTAACGACTCATCAAATAAAGATATAGTCCTTTCTATTATTAAAGAGTTAGATGAAATTCAAAAGAGAGACTTAAAAGAAAATAGTTCAAAAGATATAAAGGACTATCAAAAGCTATTAGATTTATGTTTTAAATTATGCTGTGAAAACATTAATATAGAAAGTCCCTACTTAAGGTTTGCAGATTTTAGTTATTTAATTGAGCAAAAAGCTGTTATAGATGAGGCTAGTTATCAAGAAATATTAATAAATTATTTAAAAGAATATAATAAAATCCTAGAGGGATTGGGCATAAAAGACATTATATTACCAGAAGAGATCATAAATATTACTAGGACATTTAAAGAAGTAGATTGCTTAGATCGCATTAATGACGAGAAAACACTGCTCATGCCAGGCATAAAAGATAAAAATGAAAATATTGATTTTGATGGAACTAAAACAGAGAATAATAAAAAAACAAGGCGAGATTATATTCCAAACTTTGAATCTTATTTAATACCAAGTTACTTCAAACATAAAAGTATATATGGTACAAATGCTTTTTGGATTACATTAAATGAAGAATATAAATTAATGAGTCCTGTCTTTTATCGTTCTATACCAATTTATTTTTATAACGAGCAAATAGAAGTAGAAAATCCCTTAACATTAAGTATCAAAATAGGGTGTGACGAACAAGGAAACATAAGATATACCATCAAAAATGACGGAAATATCATCATTGGAAGAGACTGCCCATTAGAAACAAATGAAATAAACTTAATATTTTTCATATATGAGTCTAATTATATTGATGAAATACATCTTGAAGATATCTTAAATTATGATTATATAAAGTTAAAAGCTTATTTATTTAATAATTTAGAATACGATATCAAAACCGATACTTTAAAAGTAATTCCAAACTACCGATTACATCTAACAGATATAGACATAGAAGGAAGTTTAAATGACCTTTATTATAATGCTGGCGTTGGTTTTATGGGAGAATTATTCCTAGATGAGGAATATATTCCCTTAGATTATATTCCTGGACTAAAAAAAGGCATTAATATTAAAGAAGTATTTAAATATTTTGGTATTTTCAATGAAGACAAAATTTATTATGAATTAACTAGAGAACAGTTGATGGAATTAATAGCCATGTACGTAGAAGATAATAGAGAAGATTTAATTGATCCCGAACTAGAAAGAATAGATACACTAACGCCTTATACAATCTAAATTAATACATAATAATTGTCAATAAACCTTTTTTCTAGTATAATGAGTCTAAAGGAAAATTTTTATGAACAGACAGATTAACGTTAAAATTTATGAGAATAATACTCTATTATCCGCGAATACTACAAACGGACTTTTAGAAGATAATTTTTTAAGTTTCCACACAGACAATGATAATATAAGAATTAATATGAATGCATGTAGTTTTACAAAAGAGAATAATGAATCTCTTTTAAAAATTACTAAAGATAGATGCACATTAACTGTAAAAGAATTAAAAAGAGACTTAGAGTTAAAAATTGAGTTTGTAGAAATGAGTTATAAGGACAATATAATTGAAATAAATTATCAATTAGAGAGTCAAGAATATCCTTTAAAAATAACAATAGAAATAGGTGAAAGTACAAATGAAATATAAAATTGCTGAACTAGAAAATAAAATTAAAGAAAGTTTAAAACAAATTGGTTATGAAACAGATTTAGTTGTTTTAAATCCATCAAATAGACCAGATTTAGGAGATTATCAATTTAATGGCGTAATGCCTCTAGCCAAAAGTTATCATAAAAACCCCCATGAGATAGCAGAATCTTTAATTACTGAACTAAAAAACTATCCCGAATTTAAGGACGTAAGTATTGCAGGTCCAGGTTTTATCAACTTAACATTCAGTGATTCTTTTTTAATAGACTTCATGAATGACTCAAATGAAGATATTACTATTAATTATAATCAAGGAATTAATAAAACCATCTTTTTAGATTATGGAGGTCCAAATGTTGCTAAAGTATTACATGTAGGTCATTTACGTAGTGCAAACATTGGTCAAGCCTTAAATAATTTATGTAAAAGTGTTGGCTGTAAAACAATATCAGATATTCACTTAGGAGACTGGGGTCGACCAATGGGCATGGTCATATTAGAAATTAAAAATAGATATCCTGACCTAGCATATTTTAAAGATGATTATAATGGTGGATATGTTGACTTTGAAATAACTAACGAAGATTTACTAGAATTATATCCTATCGCAACTACTAAAGCCAAAGAAGACGAAAGTGTTATGGAAAGTGCCAGAATAATAAATTATGAATTACAAAATAAAAAACCAGGCTATTATGCTTTATGGCAAAAAATTGTAAGTGTAAGTTTAAAAGAAGTAAAAAGATTATATAAAGATTTAAACGTTGACTTTGATTTATGGGAAGGCGAATCTGATAACTTTGAATACATGGATGAAACGTTAGAGTTTTTATATGATAAAAAAATGTTAGAAGATAGTGAAGGCGCTAAAGTTATAAATATTAAGGAAGAAGATGACAAAGTAGAAATCCCACCGCTTATCATGATTAAAAGTAATGGGGCAGTATCATATGAAGCCACTGATATCGCAGCTTTAATGGAAAGAAATAAAAAATATAAATTAGATGAAATATGGTACATGACAGATAAACGTCAAGACTTGCATTTTACTCAAGTATTTAGAGCGGCCTATAAAAGTGGTATTGTACCACCAGAAACCAAACTTGTCTTTAACGGTTTTGGAACTATGAATGGTAGTGATGGCAAACCATTTAAAACTAGAGATGGTGGTGTAATGCCTCTAGCGACTCTTTTAGATAATGTAACCATAGAATGTGAAAAAAGACTTATGGAAAGCATCACTGAAAATAGAGAATCAACAGCAAGAATTGTCGCAGTCGCTGCTATAAAATATGCTGATTTATTACCATATAGAGCAACAGATTACAATTTTGATATCGAAAAATTTACTGATTTAAATGGCAAAACAGGAACATATTTATTATATTCAACTATAAGAATGAAATCATTATTAAATAAAGCCAAAGAAAAAAATATCGAATATAACAAAATAAAATGTATAAGTAATAATGAAGTACGTAAAATAATACTTGCTATGTTAGATTTAAAACGTATAATAAAAAGAAGTTTTGAAAATTGTTCATTAAATGAAATATCTGAATACTTATATAAAATAACCAATTTATATAATAATTTCTATGCTGAAAACAAGATTTTAATTGAAGAAAATAAAGATATTCAAGAGAGTTTTCTAACATTATCAAAAATCATTTATGATAACAATGTTTATCTTTTAAATATATTAGGTATTAATATTCCCGATAAAATGTAATTTAGCGATTGACAAATATATATGTTTATATTACAATTACAAAAGTTAGAAATGAAACACATTTAGTCCACACATGCATATAATGTGAATGATTCTAACAAAAGGAGAAAAAATTTAATGAAACTAAGCGATATAACTAAAGAAGAATTAGAGACAATGAACTATGATGATATAGCATATATCATTTTAGGCGAAGAAAAAAAATCTATGAAGATTAATATATTATTTAAAAGAATATGTGAAGCACTAAACTTAAGTGAAAAAGAGTATGAAGAAAAGATCGCCGATTTTTTCGAACTATTAACAACTGATAAAAGATTTATCATGTTAGAAGATGGCTCTTGGGACTTAAGAGAATTACACAATCCTAAAGTAATTATAGATGAAGAAGAGGAAGAATCTTTATTAAGTGAAGTTGAAGAAGATGATGACACTATCGAAAAAGAAGAGGACGAAGACATTTTCTATGATGAAAATACTGAAGATGACATTCCTGATGACGATTTAGACGACTTAGTAGTAATTGATGTAGATGAAGAAGAAGCAAACATTTAATGTTTGTTTTTTTGAATGTTTTTGATATAATGTATAAAGAAAGGACGAATCCTTATGTTTGAAAGATTAGATACCATAGAAAAAAAATATAATGAATTACAAGTTGAATTAACAAACCCCGAAGTTATAAGTGATTATAATAAACTAAAAGAACTATCTAAAATGTCTAGTGACCTTGAAGAAACTGTTAAGAAATATCATGAATATAAAAGTGTGCTTGAAGGAATAGAGGATGCCAAAGCTTTAATGAAAGACGACGAACTAAAAGATATGGCTGCTTTAGAACTTGAAGAATTAAAAAGTAAGTTAGAAGCCATAGAGAAAGAACTAGAAATTTTATTAGTTCCTAAAGATGAGAATGATGGTAAAAATGTTATTATGGAAATAAGAGGAGCAGCAGGAGGCGACGAAGCCAATATCTTCGCCGGAGACTTATATCGTATGTATTCTTATTATGCTGAAAAAAACGGATGGAAAATCGAAGAATTACACGCTATTGAAGGAACAAGTGGTGGATACTCTCAAGTTGAGGTCATGATAAAAGGTGAAGATGTTTATAAAAAGTTAAAATATGAAAGTGGATCTCACCGTGTTCAAAGAGTACCCGTAACAGAAACTCAAGGTAGAGTTCACACATCTACGGCCACAGTTCTAGTAATGCCTGAGGTTGAAACCGCAAATATTGAAATAAAAGAAAGTGATATCAAAATGGACGTATATCACTCAAGTGGCGCAGGTGGACAATCTGTAAATACGGCTAACTCTGCAGTAAGACTAACACATATTCCAACCGGAGTTGTAGTAACTTGCCAAACAGAAAGAAGCCAACTACGTAACCGTGATAGAGCAATGAACTTATTAAAAATCAAAATAAATGATGAAATAAGAAATAAAGAAGAGCAAGAACTTGGTGCCTCACGTAAAAGTAAAATTGGAACTGGCGATAGATCGGAAAAAATAAGAACTTACAACTATCCTCAAAATAGAGTAACAGACCACCGTATCAATTTTTCTATAATGAATCTAGACCGTGTCATGGACGGAGATTTAGAACCAATTATTGAGGCTTTACAAACTGAAGATTTAAGACTTAAACTAGCAGGAGAGTCATTTACCGACTAAGAAAGAGCATTTGCTTTTTCTTTTATTTTATCATATAATACACATATCAATGAAAGTATGTGGAAATTATGAAAAGAGAAGATATAACAAATAAAGATTGGCAAATATTAAAAGAATTATATCCCGATAACTTTAGTGTAATAGAAGAAAAATTAAATAATAATTATCCAGTTCAATACTTAATCGGCAATGTAGAATTTTATAATACAATAATAAAGGTAGATGAAAATGTTTTAATACCACGCTTTGAGACAGAACTATTAGTTGAAAAAGCCATCAAATTTATTAAAAGTAAACATTATAAAACCATAATAGATTTATGTACTGGAAGTGGTGCCATAGCTATCACCCTACAAAAGAACTTGAAAGTAAGTGTAAGTGCTTGTGATATAAGTGAAGAAGCCTTAGAAATTGCCAAAATAAATAGTAAAGATAATGACACTGAAATAGA
>CAYMVR010000061.1:0-5857 GCA_964393945.1 uncultured Muribaculaceae bacterium
AAAGCGACCTTTCTAATATCCTTTTTCTTTATAATATTCGTATAATTCTTTAAATCTATCGAAATGAACTACTTCTCTTTGTCTTAAAAACAATAATGGTTTTAAAACATCTTCATCATTTGTTAAATCAATTAAATTTTCATATATAGCACGAGCTTTTTCTTCTGCTGCCATATCTTCCATAACGTCTGCGAGTGGATCTCCGGTTACAGCAAAATACGAAACTGTAAAAGGAACGCCATTAGAATCGGTTGGATATACACCTTTACCATGTTCTGTAAACATAGTTCCAAGTCCTGCTTCTTCCATTTCTTCAACACTGGCATTTTTTGTTAACTGAGTCACCATAGTAGCAATCATTTCACAATGGCCTAACTCTTCAGTTGCAATATCATTTAATAAGGCTCTTCCATAATCATCTGGCATACTAAATTTTTGACTAAAGTAACGCATAGATGCTCCTAATTCACCGTTGGCACCGCCAAACTGCGTAATAAGGTATTTAGCCATTCTTAAATCTTTTTTCTTAATGTTTATTGGATAGTTAGTGTGCTTTACATATTTAAACATACATGCTACCTCCTTTATTATCCCATGGCCATGGAGAATCAATCCAATCATATTTTGAACCAGTCGTTCCGGTTATCTCTAAAGGGCCGTATAACCTTTCATATTCTTTACATAATCTTTCTTTTTCATTTACATATTTTTTAAATAAATCAAAAACGTCTTTTTTATCAGGGTGTAAATCTAAATATAGATTTAAGTCATTGATAGCAAAAGAATAAGCATATATTTTAAGCATTAATTTTTCTTTTTCACTATTTGCTTTTAATTTGAAATAAGTTAAATTTTTATATGGTTTATATTCATCTTTAAACATATTCCCACGTTCTAATCCTTCCATAGGCTCAAGTATATTGCTATCACGACTAAAATCTATATCTGGCATAAATAAAGACATATTGATATCAAAATTGTTATCTTCAAATAACATATCATTACCTCCTAAAATATAGTATGAATATCACAAATTTTGGTCTAGACGTTAGCCTAGTTTTAAAAAAAATCTGTTAAGATTTAGATCTCTTAACAGACTTTTTCGTATTCTTTTTACCTTTAGATTTATTTTTAGAGTTATTTTTCTTCTTCTTAGTATTCTTCTTTTTTGTATTTGTTTTCTTTTTATTCTTACTATTTGAAGATGCTTTACCTTTATTATTAGCGCTTGTATTCTTCTTATTATTTGTTTTATTTTTAGATGTTGATGTTGTTTTAGTTTCTTTCTTATCTTTTTTAGTTTCAGTTATAGTTTCTATTCCTTCTTTATTTTCTTCTTTTGTAGATAATATAGAATCTAATTTAATATCTTTATTCTTAGTAGATTCTTCTTTCTTTTTAAGTACTTTAGGAAGTTTTGGCGCTACTAATTTTATCGTAACTTTCTTAGGCTTAGAAGGTTTATTATCTTTAGATTTTTCCTTCATAAATAGTTTTCTAATAATGGCTAAGGCTTGTTCTTTTAATCCTAGTCTTGGAATTCTTTCCTTAACTTTCTTAGTCTTTGTTTTTTCTTTTTTAGGCTCTTTAGTTTTCTTAGGAATAGTTATATCTTCTTCTGGTAGAGTTTCTGGTACTCTTCTATTTTTCTTTACTAAGCTCTTTATTCCAATAATTAAAAAAGCGAAAATAATACAGGCTAGTGTTACAAAGTATGCAGTGATTACTGCAATAAAGAATATATCAATGTTGTCATATTTTCCCATATTTTTTCACTCCTAATTCTTAATTATATTTTTGGCTCGTATTTGGCTACCTCTAATTTATTCTCCCTTTTTACTAAATATAATGTTCCTTCTTCATCATAACCAAGGTCTTGTTTATATGAATACTTCATAGTCACTTTATAGCATGATTCTTCTTGTTCTCCTATTTTTATAGTCGAATCCTCAATATTTTCAATAGTTACTTCTTTTATTTCTGGTAACTTTTGGATACGATCTTTATAAGTATTATCAATAATATCACTATATAAAGTATCCATGGCTTTTAATTTAAACATTTCAACTTTTTCACTTAATATATATTCTAAACTACCAATATCATACTTATTTATTTTATTATTTAAGGTATATAAATCAATAATAAATAATTTAGCTAGAGTACTAGCATAAGCAGACTCATCAACTTCTTCTTTACTTAGAATATCGTCTAGTTCTTTAAAAGTTTCTTTCATATATTTAGTATCACGGTCATCTAGTGTATAACCATATTTATCTATATTAGATATTATCTTAGTATCGTTTTTTTCTTTTGGCACTTCTTCTTTATGCCAAAAAATTCTTAATGCACCTAGAGTACCTACTAATATAAGCAAAGTGATGATAACTGTCAACCTAATTTTATACTTTTTACTCATTACTTACGACCCCATTCTCTTTTATATTTTTTACTTTTTCCCCTTCTAATTTTATTAAGTCATGAACTACTATGGCATTTGATACTTCTAATATTTCTTCGGCTTGTTTCATGTAGTTAGAGATATAATCACTGGCTACAAGAGCATTTTCTTTGATAATCTTTGATTGTCCTGATGAATTATTATAATAGATTAAGTTGGTTGTGAAATTTCCATTTGGGAACACTACCATATTATTATTCTTGATATTAAAAATATCATGTCCTAAAGCAAAGTCATTTTTAATACCTAACATGTTTCCTAATGTTGGTAAAACATCATACATTCCCATTACATAATCAACTTTTCCATTTAATGTGCTTCTTATTTTTTCATTTTTGCTCCAAATGATAAGTGGTGTATTTTTATTTAATTCATGATCATAATAGTCATATGTTTTGTATGTTGGATCAAGTTCATCTTTTAATTCGCCCGTTTTATAATCATAATTGTATAAATAATTTACTTCCGCTCTAGTTAACTTAGCATCATGGTCACCATACAAAACGAATACTGTATTATTAAAGTAATCAGATTCTTTAACATATTCAAAGAATTCTCCTAAAGCAGCATCAGCATAATGAGAACTAGTAATATAATTGCCTACGGCTGTATTATATAAGTAATCCGTTGTTTTAGTCTCACATTCTCCACTGCTACAATCTTTATAAGTTGTAGACATATCATATGGTCCATATTTGTCTAAGTATATAAATGGTGAATGGTTTGACAAGGTAATAATTGTTCCCATGTAATTTTGATTTTCTTGTTCAATACTTTCTAATATTGGAACTGCTTGTTTAAAGAATAATTTATCATTTATTCCTAAGTTGATTACATCCATATTATTCTCATCTTTTAAATCTTTATTATAATCAAAGTATTCTTCAAAATATAAACCTTTATACCCTAAATTTGGATGAACATTACTTCTGTTCCACATAGATTTATAATTACCATGCATACTAAAGGTGTAATAATTCTTTTCGCTTAATAATTTTGGTAAGGTAATGTATTCCCTATCATAGTATGTTGTAAAAATTGTACCACTTTGGGCTGGCATAAGAGATGTTAACAAAGTAAATTCGGTATCGCTTGAAGTACCAATACTTATTTGAGGATAAAATTTAGAAAAGAACATTCCTTCTTTAGCGAGTTTGTTAATATTTGGTACAGCCTCTACACCATTAAACTTTAAATCCATTAAGTATGTTTCAATGCCTTCCATATGAATAAAGATAATATTATATCCATCTAAAACATTAGTGTATTTATTTTTTTTATTATATTTATCAGTATCTTCTCTAGTGAAATAGTCACGGAATATTTGAACGGATTTTTCATAACCAAATAAACTACTAAATTTTGGTGTTAAAGTTTGAATTAAGTCGTTGGCTTGATACATAACAAGTCCAAAACGTTCAACTACATAACTTCTATTCCATTGTTTTGCTAGTCTTGAATAATCATATTTTGTGGCTGTTACAAAAGTATAAGCAAGGAGAATACAACCGATTAAAAGTGTAACTGAACACATCTTCTTTCCTTTTTCAACAACACTCATAAATTTGTAATATGCTGTTTTAACAAGGTTTTTATGAATAAAGTAAAAAATGAATGGAAAGAAAACATATATTATGTCAGTAAATTTTAATTTTTCAAAAATAGAACCCATAACAGTTTTGGTTTGTCCTACTGTTGCTAGTTCGCCAAAAGATGCAAAAGAAAAATAGAATGTATAATAAATAGAATTAATTACTTCCATTATTGTAAATATTAAAATCACTGTAAAGAAATATTTAAACTGATTTTTAGGTTTGACTAAATAACCAAAAGAACCAATTATAATTACTAAGGCTAAATCAACTATTAAAGTTTTAAAACTAAACATATTTCCTATTGTAAAGTTTCTTAGTAAAAGTAAACCAATCATGGATATTATTACATATGCGATAAAAAGACGATTGGTTGCAATGTATTCAATTATATTTTTACGAATTTTTCTAAGCGTCAATTTTATTCTTTCTTTCATAATCAACCTTCTTACATATGTCAATTATATACTAAATAACAAGATTTTGCAATTTTTCCTTGATTTTTTTTACGCTTTTTGGTAATATCAGTATGTACGCAGGTGTAGTACAGCGGTTAGTATGCGACCTTGCCAAGGTTGAGACGGCAGTTCGATTCTGCTCACTTGCTCCATTTGTATTAATACTCGCACATTTGTGTGAGTTTTATATTACAAAAAAATCCTATATTATTTGTTAATATGGATTTTTTTATATTTTTATTCATTCTCGATTCCTATTACTTCTAAATCATTTGGTACTATAATATTACCATTAAAATACTTATGACCTTCTTTTGTATATAATTCTCTTTTGTTTTCTAAATGCGTATCTTCTGTATGATACAAAATCAAATTTTTAATATTTAAATTTGCAAAATTCTCACATACAGATTTTACAGTTGAATGTTTCTTTTCATATGGTTTAAATATATCTTGTTCACTATCCAAACAAAATGCTTCATGCATTACATAATCACTATTTTTAATTCTATCATATAATAATGGATTACATGTTTCGTCTCCTAAAAAAACTAACTTTTTATTATTATCCAAAATTGTTTCAAAACCATATAATTTATTTTTACTCGCTATTACATCAAAAAAAGTATATTGTCTATTAGTAATTTTCTTTGTTTCGTTATTTTGTAAAACTATTATATTCAAATATCTACCTATTTCTTCCACATAAACATCTGGAAACAAATTAGGATAAATATTCTTAATTGCATCTTCTACTTCGTCGTTACAATAAATATTTAATTTTTCTTTATATTTTCCCGAGCGAACCATTCCGGTTACTCTTTTTAATATCCAAAATAATCCCAAGATGTGGTCTGTATGGCTATGTGAAATAAAAATATTATGTATCTTATTTAAATTTATATTTAATTTTTCAAGATATTGTACTATCTGAACACTGCCACCTGTATCTATTAAAAAATATTCATCATCATTTTGCAATAAAAAACAAGTATTATAACAATTATAGACAAAACCATGCCCTGTTCCTAACATTATTATTTTTTGCATAATTTCACTCCTAACTTATATTTCATTTTCTTTTAAATAATTTATTATTTCAATAAAATTATTATCTTCTTTAAATTTGTTTCTATCAAATTCGATCCAAGCATTGGAAATGCTTGTTTCACTATCTAATACTTTTCTGACATCTTTGTTATTAATAATTGGATTATTTGGTTGGTTATTTAAATCAAAACAACCTTCCTGGTCATATAATTTCATTTGGATATCACATTCTAATTTATCACAATGATAGGCAAAAACTGCTTCTTCAGTTTTTCTTTCATTGTATTCATCTAATA
>CAYMVR010000062.1:0-5710 GCA_964393945.1 uncultured Muribaculaceae bacterium
TTAATATAATAATTATCTCAAAATTTGTTTTTTCTTGCAATCAATTTTGTTTTATTTACAATACATTTTATATTTTTTTAATTTTTGGTTATTCTCTCTTTTTCTTCTACATATCTCATATCTAAATTATTACTATTAGTTATAACACACTCTTCTAATTCCTTTTCTAATTTATCTCTTGTAACCTTAGCTACATTTCCACCACGTCTTGCTATATCTTTATTTTCATTTAAACCTTGAGGATTAAACTTTTTGGCCAATTCTTTAGTGACGGTTTCGCCAATATCTGTTAAGAGTACTTCTATGTCACTCATATTATCTCTTAAACTTTCTTTTCTAATTCCTTTAAAAGTTTTATAATCACTTGCTTTCATTCCTGACCAAGTTTTATATATTTCATTAGTTAAAATTGCATATTCTATAGGTTCTGTTATTCCACCTGACTTCCAAGTATCAGTAAGTTGGTGTCTATGTAAAATACTTTTTAATCTTTTTTCGATCCAATCATCAGTCATGCCCTTTTGTTTATAAATAGTTATTGCACGCTCAATAGCAAGTGACGGATCAAAAGTTTCATCTATTTTATCTCCACCAACTTTGGCCAACCATAATTTAAAAGGTTCAGCTTTGGGACTTGGAACACTTTGAATAAGTCTTAGAATACCTTTAGTATCAAGGGTATCAGTGTTATAAAACTTGCCATCTTGAGATGGTAATTTAAGTTGTACGATTTTTTCGTACAACTCACTTCCCTCTTTATTTAATTTTATTTTTAAATCGCTCCAATATCTTCTTGGAATCGAACTACCAGTTAGAGCTTGTATTACATCAACAACACTCCAATAATAATCTTCTTTTTCACTATCCCACATATTCCTTATATTTACATTTTCAAATATTTTGGGTAAATTTTCCTTTTCTTCTAATTTTTTCATCAACCTTACCTCCATTTTTATTTAATATATTTTATTTTCGTATAAATCTTTTGTATTTTCTTGATAGTTTATTTATTCTATTTATACTACAATATAAACATATCACACAAATATATGTATGTCAAACATTATTTTGTTTAAATTATAAAATACTATTTATTATAAAACAAAAAAGAGACCTTAGTCTCTTCCTTTAACATTGTGATAAATCTCTGTTACATCTTCTATTTCGTCTAACATTTTATATAATTTATCAAATACTTCTAAATCTTCTGCATTTAATTCAACTTCATCTTTAGCATACATTCCTACTTCGTCAAGTTCATATTCAACATTGCCTAGAATTTTTTCGATGATATCTTTAGTATTATTCATATCATTTGGATGGGTACTAATAGTAAGTTCTCCATCATTCGTTTCAAATTCTACTGGTTCAATTCCTGCATTTAATAATTCTTCGAAAATTGTCTCTTCTTTATCAGTTTTAAAAGAAATAATTGCTAAGTAATCATAATTGTATGAAACTGAATTGGTTACTCCTAAACTTTTATTTACTTTATTAAAAGCTGCCCTAACCATTCCTACTGTACGATTGACATTATCTGTTAGAGTTTTAATAATTAAAGTTGAGGCTCCTGGACCAAATCCTTCATAAACTACCTCGTGATAATCTTCACCACCAACACCTTTGGCTTTTTCAATAGCGCGATTTATAATATCACTTGGCACTTGAGCCTTTTTGGCTTTTTCAACCATTCTTTTTAAAATTACATTAGCTTCTATTTCTGGTACACCCTTTTTTGCGGCTAAATAAATCTCTTTAGCAAATGTTGAATAAGTTTTGGCTTTTATTGCTCCTGTTTTTTGGATACTCGCTTTTCGAACTTCATAGGCTCTTCCCATAAAAATTCCTCCTTTTGTTTTTTAAATCTTCTAAATTATACCTCTTTATTAGGACTTTTGTCTAGTATAACTATTTATTTAGAGTTCTTTAAAGAATAGTTCTCCATATCCTCCTTCATTTTTTTCAACTTTTTGCTTATATGAAAAACCTAATTTTTTATAAAAGTCAGGTGCTTGGTCTGTCCATAAATAACCAATTCTATAACCTAATTCTTTTAGAACTTGCTCAGCATAAGACACTAGTTTTCGTCCATAACCTTTATTTCTATAATCTTTTATTATCATAACATCAGATATCCATGGATAAAAATTTGGATATTTTTTTAAATCTTCTTTTTTTAGAACACAGAAACCCACAATAGTATTATTATCTATAAGGGCTATTCCGAATGGTATATTATCAGTTGTGTACAACTTAGTAAACTTATATATTGTATCTTCTTTTTTCATATTAGGATTAAACTTAACCCAATGGTTATAGTGAATGTCTATAAGATAGTTTAATTCATCATTAGTTAATTCATTAAATTTCTTTATTTCCATAATTACTCCCTAGAAAAAATATTTTAAAGTATTTACATAATCATAAATAAAGTGATGTTTATGTTTTATTTTCCTTAGTTTTCTTAATATTTCATGAGGATAATATATTTTATAATAATTTATATGCTCATGCTCCATTACGTATTCTAAGGCTTTTATTGTCGCTTCTTTGGTACTTTTCGCTTTAAAGAAATTCTTAATTCTTCTAAGCATATTTTTCTTTACTTTACGATTTAAAAACTCGTAATATTTTTCGTTCTTATTTTTAAAAACATATTTTTCGCCATCTAAATGTTTTAATACTCTTATGGCATCATAGTATCCCATTTTGATATTTTCTTCAATTCTACTAGGATCTAAATCTAAAACACCACCAAGACTTCTTTTAGATTCAATTACTATGACATTCTTTTCTTTATCATACGGTCTTGTTAAGCCAATACCATGGACTTTTACTAAATAAATAGTATCATAACCTTTATCAAGCATCATATTAACCGGTCCTAAGTCATAGAATCCACCATCTAAATAGTAATGATTATCAATTAATGGTTCTAAATGAAATAAAGGGAGTGATGAACTTGCTATAACATAATCTTTTATTTTATCTTTTTGCATATCACTTTTCCATAAATAAATGGGTTTTAAATCTTTTAATCTTACAGTTACAAGACCAAAGTCAATATCACTTTCAAATAAAGCATCAACATCTAAATATTTATCTATTACTCTTTTTAAGCCTTCTAATTCGACACCTTTTTTTAATATTGTTTTAATTACTTCTTTAGCTATTATTTCAATTGAAGTTAGTTTATGATTTTTATTTATTATGGTTTCAATAAATTGTTTAGAAAAACCAAAGACTTCTCCCATATTTAAACTACGCCAAATAGAAGCTAGAGTTTCACCTTTGCCTGTTGCAATTAAACTAGCATTTAAAGCGCCTATACTCGTGCCACAAACACCATCAATTTTAATGCCACATTCATGCATAGCTGCATAAACTCCTGCTTGATAAGAACCTCTTACACCCCCGCCTTCTAATGCTAATCCTACCATACTATTTATTTTTCTTTCTTAAAAAATATACTATTGGCTTAGCCATAATTCTAGCAAATGCTCTATTATGTGAGGATCTTCTAAGACGCATATAATATGATGATAAAGAATCGCTTTGATACTCAACGATTTCATTTAATTTACTACTATCAGTATATTCATGAACGTAAAAATTCTTATCCACAAAAAGAGAAGTTAAAATATATTTAAAACTAAGACCATATATTTCTAAAACTTTAATTAAAATCTTGCGATATGTGCCTTTCATGGAATCGCCACCACCAGCATTCCATGTTTTATTTTTTAGTTTATCACTAAAATTTAAAGAACTTGCAAAAAGATAAGCAGCATCATTATCTGTTACAGCCTCAACTAAACTATCTCTTTTAACATTATACATAAAAGCCCCATTTTTAGGATTACATAAAACTAGTGGCACTCTTATAATAGTATAATTTTTAACTTTTTTCTCAATTAATTTTTCAGTTTTAATTTTGGTATTACTAAAGTAATCTATTTCATTTATTTCAACTTTATCTTTGCTACTTGCTTTTTTAATATCATTATAAACCGTTGTAGAGGAAGCATAAACTAAAAAGCACTCAGGATTATAAAAATTAATAGCTTTAATTATATTTTCTGTTCCCTCATATTCAACCATATCTCCTAAATCTTTTTTTATATCAGATAAAGGTGGCAAAATACTTGCTAGATGAATAATATAATCTTGATCTTTTACTAAAGCATCAATCAAAATGTTATCACACATATCACCATAGATTATATTTATACGGCGACGATATTTTTTTAGCTTCTTTATATTATTTTTAGTTCTTAAATCTAAGGCTGTTATTTCATATTTGCCTTCACTTAATAAGTATTTTATGACAAGAGTTCCAATGGTTCCAGCGGCTCCCGTTACTAAAACTTTTTTCATTTTTACTGCCTCCTTTTATACTAGAAAAGATATTATTAATAAAATTAAACCTACCATTATTCCTAATTTTGTTTCTTTTTCTTTAAAATGAGTTAACATTTCTGGTAATAACTCTAATAAACTAATATATAAAAGCATACCTAAAGTTATACATGTAATAACGGCAAGTACTAAATCACTAATATCACCTACTATTAAGAATATTAATCCCCCTAAGAAACTTGATAAAGTTAAAAAGGCAATTAAAACTCTATTTTTCTTAAAGTCCAAGGAACCAAAAATATGTGTTCCTAAAGGAATATTATGAAGAGCAACAGAAATACATATCATAATACCCAATTTAAGACTATTCAAAGACATGCCAAATATAGCAAATCCTTCTAGTATGTTATGTAATATTAGACTAATTACAGTAATAGTTCCAATATGTTTAACATGCGATTTATGTTCACTTAAATTTTCTTCATTTTCGTGATGTTCGTGATGATGGTCTGGTATAAAGAAATCTAATATTTTTAATAGTAATATACCTAAGCCTGCAAATAACATAATTAATATAATCTTAGAACTTAATTTATATTCCTCTAATAACTCTAATATTTCAGAGAATAAATCACTTACAATTAATGCAATGATTATAACAAAAGCAAGTGATACACTAAAAACATTTAAAGAATCTTTATTCTTAAATCTTTTACAAATTAAGCCTCCAAGTAAGAAAAATAAACCCGCGATTAGTGTTAAAATACTACCATATATTTTATCCATTTAATCTATTCACCCATTTCTTTTATATTAATTATACCTTTATTTCTAAATAATGGCAAATTATTTTTTACTTAACAATTACAAACTTTATTTACAAGCATATTAATAATATCTATATCACTTATTGTATTAATAGAAAATGTTTTACTTCCTATATAATTAATACTTGTTCCTAAATGATATACTTTTAATTTATCAATAATTAAATATCTACCATGATAAGTATTATCATATACTATTTCTAAGTTATCATATTGTTCTTTATACTTTAAAATATCCACACTTTTAAGTAAACTATTCTTTCTTACAACCAGTATAACTTTAACACTTACATTACGTATCATATCTAGTACTTGTTTATCAGCATAATTATCAATAATTATTAATTCTTTCTTAGCTTCTTTCATTAAATCAACAATTTTAGAATAAGCATCATATATTTGACCATTAAAATATATTTCACTTGCCTTTTTCTTTTCTTCGAATTTAGAAAAAGATTCTTGTAATAAAGCAATTTTATTTTTTCATCATCTGTTAATTGAAAATAAAAGTCATTTGGAAACCT
>CAYMVR010000063.1:0-5652 GCA_964393945.1 uncultured Muribaculaceae bacterium
CAAAATACATGTCAATAGATAGAGTTTATTTCAGCCAAGATTTTACCGCTTAGCGACATTTCTCGACATTATTTATCCATATTATCAAGAGCATAAATACAAGCAAGAATAACAAATTTAGTAAAACTAATATTATTCTTGCTTGCTTCTTTTTCTATTTTTTTAACTAAACTTTTAGGAAATCTAATATTCTTAAGTACTTTTTCTTCTTTTTGATTATTAATTTTAAACATACCCTGAACCTTTTATTATTTACTGCACAATATATGGATTATTTTGAGTTCCATCTGATCCTGCATTAAATGTAACATCAGAACGTAAATTTATGACAGGGCGCACACCAATGCTGCCAATACCACTAGTGCTTGTGTGGTTTAAAGAACCATCTGCTTCCAAACGGAACATGTAAGCATTACCACCCCAATAACGCGGTGTCATTGTCCAGTTGTACTTACCATTGTATAGATAGTATGATATGTTTGCTATTTCTCCACTTGCTCCTGCAAATTGTACTTCATCTGCTGTGATCATTCCTACACTTAGCTGATATATATCTCCTATAGAACATGATAAACGCGGTGTTTTTGGCTCAATTGATAATCTTTGATTTGCTGCATAATTTTGTGGGTTCCCTGTTGCTCTCCACGTTTCATTATTTTGAGTATCTCTATCATTACAGAATTTACCTGCTACCACCTTTGTTTTTGCAGATTCTGATATATTGTTGCTATACCAATCTTCTAATTTTGTCTTTAAGTTTGCTGACGTCCCACTTGTTTGTGGATTACTAGAAGATGGTCTTTGATATCCATTAGTATAAGTCCATCCTACATAGTGACTTTTATCACTATATGGATTATACTCTACGAATTGCAATACTATGTTGCCGTCCCAAGAGCCATTTCCTTTACATGTATTTCCTGATTGTATCTCTCCGTTGTAAATTAATCTTACTGATTTATCGCCGTTTATACGTACTATTCTCCAGCACTTACTATCAAACATTACATGGTTGGTTGTTGCTGCTCCTCTCCAGTAATAAGTTTTTTTACCATCTCCATACATTGGATCATCTGTTTCATATATTCCATTGTTATCTTCTGTTTCTGATTCTGTTGCTACTTGAGTAAAATCTGGCGCTTCAGTCTTGAAATTTGAGCTTGCTTCTATTGTAGCAATTATTGCATCCACTGTTTGACTTTGGATTTTATCAAAGTATAAATAACACTTAGTATTCTTTTGGTTTACTCCTATATATACTCTCTTTTCCTTATATTCTATTGGAATGCTTTCATCTGCTGGGGCGTTTTCTCCTGTAAGTGTTGATGTTGGTATTCTGCATTTACTTTTTTCTGTATTGAGTGTATATCCACTTGTTGGTATTTCTGTTTGTTCAGTATAATTTGTTCCATCTTCACTTACTTTTACTGCTACTATTTGTAAGTCTGATACTTTATAGTTAACTTTTCCGCTTGCTAACTTTAAACTTTGAACATTCCGATATTTGGCTCTGGTTGTAGTTAATGTTAAACAGCCAACCACACTTAAAACTACCATACTACCTATGATAATATGCTTTTTCTTATCTTTCTTTATTGTTTCTAATTTCATTATCTATCCCTCTTTTATAAGTTCTAAATAATGAGGCCTCAATTATATTAGAAATTTATCATTTATACTAAAATTATAATATCTCCTATACTAAAAGTCAAGAAAAATGTCATAGTTTGCCAACTTTCCCTATTTTAGAATTAATGTATGGGAAAATTAGTCTAGGTGATTTCTGATGAATTATGGAAAGATATTAAAAGATTTAAGAGAAGCAAAAGATTTAAAACAACTAGAGTTAGCCACATATTTAGATATTGATAAAACTCAGTATTGTCATTATGAGTTAGAAGACAGAATTATTCCTATTAAACATCTAAATGCTCTGGCATATTATTTTGATGTCTCTATTGATTACTTACTGGGTTTTACTAATCAAGAAAAGTACTATAATTCCGTAGAAAAGATTTCAAAAGAACTTTCTAGTGCGAGATTAAAAGAATTTAGAAAAGATAATAAAATTACTCAAGAAAAATTATCAAAAATTTTAAATGTATCTAGAACCACTATTACTGAATATGAACGTCAGACTAATATTATTGCAACTCCTTTTCTCTATGAAATATGTAAAAAGTATAAAATATCTGCTGACTATTTGTTAGGTAAAGTTGATGAACCTAAATATTTAAAATAATATTATTGTTTTAGGCTTTTAAAAAGTGTTGTTTCTTTTAATGAGGGATAATACTTATAATATTCTTCTTCTAAGTATTGGCCTTTGGCTAAAAGATTTGGATACTCTAAAATGATGCTTGATGTATTTAAAGAACAGATATTTTCAAAAACTCTAGCTCTATCTTCCATTTCATAAGTATGAGAATATTCATCTATAAAGTAAACATTGTTTTTATCTTTTTCGTTTAATGTATAATTATATTTATAAGGACTTGTATAAGAATTATTATATTCAAATTCAGTTGGATTAAATTTATTCCAATCATTAAATGGAGTTATAGTATCTTTTTTTAATGATAACTCGGTATTATGCATTAATTCATGGCATAGTAACTCCTCTATATTAGGCTCGTTTATATCTATTACAATCATATATTTATTTTGATAATTTAGAGAATATGCCGCAGGGTTAGATATTTGCTCTTCGGTATTAGATGGTGTTAAGGTTGATGTTAAATAGACATTTAATCCTTCATTTATTTCATCATAAAAACTATCAAAATATTCTTTAGAAAACTTATCGAATATTTTTGTTATTTTAGTTATACTATCAATAATTTTATCATTATTAGTTTCTATATCAATAGTAAAATCTGGATAGTTAATATTAGTTTCTTCTTTAGTGTTAATAGTAACATTATACTTATTCTTTATTTCAGTTTTTTTATTATTAATTTCTTTTTCTTTTACTGCTAGTTCGTCATCTATTTTTATAATAGGGCTTTTAATATCCTCTATTTTTATTAAGTATAGATTATTGGTTTCACTATCACATTCAATGTATAAAAATTCATTATCTAAATAAAGATTATTTATATTATCTTTAATATCTAATGGTACTTTTACAATATTATTTTTTTCTAAATCAGTAATATATAGTATTTTATCTGTAAGGTTATACTGGTATAATGTGTTATTATTTAATAAAACACTTGGATAGTGATATTCATTTTGATAAGCATTTTTATATTCTTTAACTTCAGAGTCTTTTTTATCTACTATTGTATATTTATCTTTATCATAAAAGTAAAAGCCTTTTTCATAAACAAAATTATTATTACTTTTTATTGTTTCGAATGTTTTTTTATTTATATCATATATATAATAGCTTTCTTTTTCAACATCATTTAATAATAAATAGGTATTATCTTTGGTAAAATAATAATTTTCAACATATGCATTTTGAAAATATTCAGGCAATTCTCTTAAAACATGCTCTTTTTGATTTTGAGCAATATATAGATTATTATTTTCTATTTTAATAAATGTATCTTTATAAGGAACTATTTTAGGAAATTCATCTTCGGTATTTATTTTAATTTCATATATATTTTTTAAATCATAGTTATATAACGTAATTATTTTATTATCGGTACATTGAATATAATTATTTATTAAATTACAATAAGTATCTTCTTTGGTAAATTCTTTAATTAATTTATTTTTTTTATTATATATATTACGAGAATATAATTTATAATTGTGAATTTGATTAATTTCTTCATCTGTTAAAAAATATATTTCATTATTTTTAATATTTAAGCCCATTAGATTTTCATTACTATCTTTTATTTTATAGGCATATAAAAAATCATTTAGTTTTGTTCCTTCTAAATTAGTTCTTTCACTTTTAAGAAATTGGTATGTTATGAGACATAATAAAAGTGGTATTATACTTATTAATATAGCAATATATCTTTTCATAATATCCCTCTATTATAAATATAATAACACTTAATTTTTTTTATGTCTATTTATTATTTTATTTCACTCTTTTTTATTTGATCATATTTACGTGGATAACATAGTGGTGTGGGCCCCTCTTTTTTAATTTTAATAATCGTTCTATTACTTATATTATCCGGTAGTAAGAAGTTTTCTTTAGACTCGATAGTGCAAAATAATTTATTCATAGTATTAATAGATTCTTTTATTTCCTCTTTGGCATTACCTTTCATTGCAATAAAATAACCTCCAACTTTTAAGTAGGAAACAGATAATTCTATAAGCACACGAAGATGCGCTACTGCTCTTGATGTAACAACATCATAAGATTCACGCTTGGTAGTAGGTAATTCTTCAGCACGAGCACATATGCATTCAATCTTAGTTAAGTGTAATTTTTCAATTACAGTATTTAAAAACATTATTTTTTTATTATTAGAATCTAGCAATGTAACTTCTAAATTGGGAAAGAATATTTTTAAAACTAAACCTGGGAAACCTGCTCCTGTGCCAATATCTAATACTTTTAATTCTTTATTTAAATCTATAACTTTTGTTATTGTTAGAGAATCATAAAAGTGTTTTAAATATATTTCTTTTTCATCTAATATGGCTGTTAAATTGAATTTTTTATTGTATTCAACAAGCATATCTTTATAAATACTTAAAGATTCTAATTGTTCATGAGTAGGATTAATTCCCAATTTATTAAGTTCTATAATAAAAGTTTCTCTAGTCATGTGTTTCACCTATTTGTATTATATCATGTTTTAATATATTTTTTAAAATAAAAGTATCCTATTTTATTTAGAATACTTTTTCTTTAAATATACTGATAATATGGATAAGTCAGAAGGATTTACTCCTGATATTCTTGCAGCCTGACCCATAGTTCTTGGTCTAATCTTTTCTAATTTTTGACGGGCTTCAATGGCTAGATTTAAAACATCTTGATAATCAATATCATTTGGAATTTCTTTTTCTTCTAGTTTTAACATTTTCTCAGCTTCTTTATAGGCTTTTGTAATATAACCTTCATATTTTATTTCAATTTCTACTTCTTCTAAAATATCATCTGGAGCATCAATATTAACAAAATTCTTTAAAAATTCAATTTTAATTTCTGGTCTTTTTAATAACATGTATAAAGATACACTGAAAGATGGTACTTCTAAATCATTGTCTTTAAAAATTCTTCTAGTATCTTCATTTATTGATAAGTTGGTATTTCTTAAAATATTTTTAATTTCATTTATTTTTTCTTTTTTAGCAGTTAGTTTTTTATATCTTTCAGAATCAATGGTGCCATGTTCATAACCAATTTCTCGAAGACGTAAATCAGCATTATCATGTCTTAATATTAATCTAAACTCAGCACGAGATGTAAGCATACGATATGGCTCACTTGTTCCTTTAGTTACTAAGTCATCAATTAATACTCCTATATAAGCCTCATTTCGTTTTAAGACTAAAGGCTCTTTACCTACTAGTTTATGATGAGCATTAATTCCGGCGATTAATCCTTGAGCTGCTGCCTCTTCATACCCACTTGTACCATTTATTTGACCCGCTGTAAATAGATTTTCTAGTTTTTTATTTTCTAAAGATGGTTTCATTTCTAAGGGATCAATAGCATCATATTCA
>CAYMVR010000064.1:0-5643 GCA_964393945.1 uncultured Muribaculaceae bacterium
TTTACATTTTTTCTTGATTTTAGAATATATATATGTTAGACTTATTAATAGAATAAAAGGTGGTGTTAGGGATGGATTTCCTTAATAAATTATATGAAAGCAACTATTTTGGCATAGGATTATTTGCCGTTATATCATTTTTAGTAGTAACATTTCTAGTTGTTTTATTTTTTGGTAAAAAAGACGAAAAAAGAAGAAAACTAGAAACAAGGGATGTTGTAAGTACTACTAATAAGGATGATTTATTTAAAGAAACAAGTACTGAAGTACCAGTTGAAGTGCCTATTGCACCAGTATCACCAATAGTACCTGAAAGTAATGATAATACAGTAGTGCCTATTATAGAAGAGACACAAACTCCAATTATTACAGAGACTCCAAGCATCATGCCAGTACCTCCAATAAACTTTACTAATGAACCATTGGCGCCTGTAGCACCTATATCTTATGATGAGACTCCATCAGTAGAAGAAATTAAACCAATTGTTGAACCTGTAATAAAAGAAGAAATAACTCCAATTATTACTGGACCAGTTGAAACGCCAGTAATTACACCTATAGTTAATCCAACTTTTGAAACTCCAACTGTAAATTCATATGTAGAACCAAAAGTAATGGAACCAATTAGAATTACTATTCCTGAGGAGCATCCTGCAGAAAGACCAGTCGTTAAACCTGTAATAGAAGAGACTCCAAGAATAGTTGAACCAGTAATCAATGAAACATATTATAAACCAATTGAAGAAATTAAAAATGAAAGTGATGAAATAAAAGTGCCAAGTATTGATTTTGATGCTTTAGCAAAATCTATTTCTGAAGAGTTAGATGAATTAGAAAAAACATCTAGTAAAAAAGAAGAAGTACATGTTACTCCAATAAATGAGGTAACATCAAAGCCGTCAGTTCAATATAGTTCTGTATACATAAATGAACCAGTAAAACAGCAGGAACAACAAGCACCAAAAATTGATTTACCAACACCTATAGATTTACCAACTAAGAAGGATGAAATAGAACCAGAGAGTTATAATATTTAACTCTTTTTCTTATTTTTTATAGTATTTATTACCAAAAATATCTAAAGATATCAAAAAAATGCAAAAATTTACTAAAACTATCTTGATTTTATCATGTATTTTTGATAACCTTAATATGTAAGGTAAATGCCTTATGAAATAAGGTTTTTGAAAGGGAGGTAATGAAACAATGTCAAGAACTGAATTAGTAGAATTTATCGCTGCAAAAGCAAATATGTCAAAGGCTGAAGCTGCAAGAGCTTTAGATGCAACTTTAGAAGGCATCCAAACTGGTCTTAAAAAAGAAGGCAAAGTTGCTTTAGTAGGATTTGGAACTTTTAGTGCTAAAAAACGTGCAGCACGTGAAGGAATCAATCCATTAACAAAAGAAGCTATTAAAATTCCTGCTAAAACTGTTGCTTCATTCAAAGCAGGAAGCAAATTAAAAGACGCTTTAAACTAATTATAGCATCTCATTTAAAAAGTAGAGTAATCTACTTTTTTTCATGGGATAATTTATAATAATAAATAAAATTGTGAAAGTTTAGTGAAGTATTAGACACTTAAGGCGATATTGTGTTATAATTATTTTCGTGACTAATAAAATAAAAAAGAAAGGAAAATAATATGAAAAAACAAAATAAATTAACATTATTTATAATACCTATCATTTTAGTAATAGGTTTATTAGTAATCCAAGCTTTATGTGACTTAGAACTGCCAGACTATACTTCTAAGATTATAAATAATGGTATCCAACAAAATGGAATTGATACTACAGTACCGAAAGTCTTATCCGTAGATTTATTTGAAGCGATATCTAAAATAAGCAATGAAGATATGGCTATATTGGCTAGTTATGATTTAATAGTAAGAGATAATCTTAGTAATAAAGATTATGATAAGTTTACTAAAGAGTATCCACTATTAGAAAAAGAAAACATTTATGTTTTAAAGGATTTAAATGAAACTGAAATAGAAGAATTAGAAAAAAGAATGACTAAGCCTATGATTATAGCAAGTATGTTTAAAAGTAATAATGAGGCTATAACTAAGAATTTAAACATACCATTAAAAGAAAATCAAACTCTTTTAGATTGGTTAATGGCTTTAGATACAACTACTTTTAATAAAGTTATAGATAGTGTTAATAAATCATTTGAAAATCTAGATGAATCAATGCTTACAGGTTATGGAACTATGAGTGTAAAAAATATCTATAATGATATTGGAATTGATATGGAAAAATATCAAATGACTTATATCTTAAATAAAGGTATAATCATGCTTTCTATTGCAGGTATTGGTTTAATAGTAGCCATTATTTTAGGATACTTAATTAATAAACTAGCAGCTCGTATAAGTTATATCTTAAGAAATAAAGCCGTAACTAAAATAATGAGTTTTAGTATCGCCGAATTTAAAGAATTTGGTGCTTCTAGTTTAATTACAAGATCTACAAACGATATTGAACAAATTAGAAACTTCTTTGTCATGCTTCTTCGAATTGTTATTTTTGCACCTATCATGGGAATTGGAGCATTTATGAAGGTAATAGATAATCCACTTAATTGGTTAATCGCTGTTGCTCTAATCGTTATAATAGTTTTAATGAGTTTATTATTTGCTCTAGCTATGCCTAAGTTTAAAAGTATGCAAAGATTAATAGATAAGATGAATTTAGTATCAAGAGAGATTATTACAGGTATGCCTGTTATTAGAACATTTGGCACTGAAAAGTATGAAGAAGAAAGATTTGATAAAGCTAACGTTAAATTAACTAAAACCAATTTATTTGTTAATCGCCTAATGAATATCATGATGCCAAGTATGATGTTAGTCATGAACATCATAAGTATTCTAATTGTTTGGTTTGGAGCAAAACAAATTGATTTTGGTACACTTCAAGTAGGAACCCTTTTAGCATTCATTACTTATACAATGCAAATTATCATGTCTTTCTTAATGATTTCTATGGTATCAGTCATGTTACCAAGAGCCATGGTATCTTTAAAACGTGTTAAGGAAGTATTAAATAAAGAAACTAGTATTAAAGAATTAGCAGAACCTCTATCATTCAAAGAAGATGAACAAGGAACAGTTGAATTTAAAAATGTTAGTTTTAAATATCCTGATGCGGATGAAGCAATGCTAAAAAATATTAGTTTTAAAGCAAAACCAGGAACAACGACAGCTTTTATTGGTTCTACAGGAAGTGGAAAATCAACTCTTGTTAACTTAATACCAAGATTTTTTGATGTAACCGAAGGAGAGATTATAATTGATGGTATTAACATAAAGGATGCTTCAATTAAAGATCTTCGAAATCGCATTGGTTTTGTTCCTCAAAAAGGTGTATTATTTAGTGGAACTATCGCATCAAATATTAAATTGGGAAACGACGATTTATCAGAAAGTGAAATGAAAGAGTGTGCGAAAATTAGTGAAGCATACGAATTTATTGATAAAAAAGATAATAAATTTGCAAGTGATATCTCACAAGGAGGAGCTAATGTCAGTGGAGGTCAAAAACAAAGACTTTCTATTGCAAGAGCCATTGCTAAAAATCCTGAAATATATATCTTTGATGATTCCTTTAGTGCTCTTGACTTCAAAACTGATGCAGCTTTAAGAAAGAATTTAAAAAAATATGCTGCGTCTGCTACTATCTTAATTGTTGCTCAAAGAATTAGCACAATTATGAATGCTGATAATATAATAGTTTTAAATGAAGGTGAAATAGTCGGAAGTGGAACTCATAAAGAACTTCTAAAGAATTGTGAAATATATAAAGAGATTGCCTTGTCTCAATTAAGAGAGGAGGAACTATAATGGCAAAAGGAATGGGACCAAAAAATCATGGTGGAATGGATAAAGCAAAAGATTTTAAGGGAACTTTAAAAAAACTATTTAAGCGAGTAGCATCATATAAATATTTGATAATTCTAGCATTTATTTTTGCTATTGGCAGTACGGTTTTCTCAATTATTTCTCCGAAGATTTTAGGAAATGCTACAACTGAAATATATACTGGTATCATTGCCAAAATAAATGGTACAGTGGGAATAAACTTTGATGCTATTAAAAAAATATTAATATGTTTAGTAATCCTTTATATAATAAGTGCATTATTTAGTTATATTCAAAGTTTAATTATGACTGGTATAAGTCAAAGAACAAGTTATAAACTAAGAAGTGAAGTATCTAAAAAATTAAATAAATTACCAATGAGTTACTTTGACAAACAAAATACTGGTGATATTTTATCAATTATAACTAATGATATTGATACTATCCAACTAAATTTAACAAGTTCTGCAACGCAACTTGTAACATCTATTGTAACTTTAATTGGAATATTTATTATGATGTGCAGCATCAGTGTTACTCTTGCTATTATAACAGCACTTGTTATTCCAGTCGCGTCTATCATCATGATGATTATCGTAAAGAAAAGTCAAAAATATTTCGTAAATCAACAAAAATATCTTGCGGAAGTAGATTCTGAAATAGAAGAAATGGTAAGTGGACATACCGTAATAAAAGCATTTAATGCTGAAGAAAAAACTATAAGTAAATTTGATGAAGATAACGAAAAATTATTTGAATCAGGATTTAAGTCAGGATTCTTATCAAGTCTTATGCATCCAATAATGAACTTTGTTGGTAACTTAAATTATGCTATCATTGCTATTTTAGGATCAATATTTGCTATCAAAGGAAAAATAACCGTAGGAAATATTCAAAGTTTTATACAGTATTCAAAACAATTTACAAATCCAATTGCCCAACTAGCTCAAATATCTAGTCAAATTCAATCAATGATTGCGGCTAGTGAAAGGGTATTTGAGTTTCTAGGAAATAATGAATATATTGATGAAGGCAAACTTACTACTGATAATGTTGAAGGAAACATTGAATTTAAACATGTAAAATTTGGCTACAACAAAGATAAAATTATAATTAAAGATTTTAATGCTAAAATTAAAAAAGGCGAAAAAGTTGCTATAGTTGGACCAACAGGAGCAGGAAAAACAACAATGGTAAAATTATTAATGCGCTTTTATGAACTTAATGGTGGCGAAATCTTATTAGATGGAAAAAATATAACTGAATATAAAAGATCAGAATTGGAAAGTGTTTTTGCTATGGTTCTTCAAGATACATGGTTATTTAATGGAACGATTTTAGATAATTTAAGATATGGTAATTTAAATGCCAGTGATAAAGAAGTAGTTGCCTCTGCTAAAACCGCTAATGCTGATTTCTTTATAAGAACTTTACCAGATGGATATAATATGGTAATTAATGAAGAAACTAATAATATCAGCGGAGGACAAAAACAATTACTAACTATCGCCAGAGCCATTCTTGCTAATCCTAAAGTTTTAATTCTTGATGAAGCAACAAGTAATGTAGATACTAGAACAGAAGAATTAATCCAAAAAGCAATGGATAAAGTTATGGAAGGAAGAACTTCATTTATCATAGCACATAGATTATCAACAATCAAAAATGCTGATCTCATTTTAGTTATGGATGAGGGAGATATTGTAGAAGTTGGAACTCATGATGAACTTTTAAAGAAAAAAGGCTTTTATGCTAAAATATACAACTCTCAATTTGA
>CAYMVR010000065.1:0-5588 GCA_964393945.1 uncultured Muribaculaceae bacterium
TTTTAATACTTGCTAGAGCATCTTTTAAATATTCAAAAGCCTCACAATTTATATTATTGTTTTTAGCAAATTCAATAATTCTATTTCTTACTTCACCTATCGCATATATCTTTTTTACTTTAGATAAATAAGGTTTTAAATCATCAAAATCTTGACTTCGATCCATACCTCCTAAAATTAAATGAATACTTCCTTCAAAACTTTTTAGAGCTGTAATAGTTGCAACAGGATTAGTTGATTTAGAATCGTTATAATACATAACTCCATCTATATCTCTTACAAACTCAATACGGTGTTCTACTCCTTTAAATTCTCTTAAAACCTCTTTAGCATATTTAAAATCAACTTTTAATATTTTCATTAAGAGTAACATAACTAAAATATTTTCATAATTATGTGTTCCTTTTAAAACAATTTCATTAGTATTTATAACAGGCTCATTATCAATATATATTGCGCCATTTTCAATTTTATTTTCTTTACTATTGAAATAATACTTGGTTGATAAAATATCTTCAGTTAGAGTAACTGATTCATAATTTGCCTCATTAATTATAGCAATATCTTCATTACTATGATGATTAAATATTTTATGTTTTACACTTTTATAGGCCTCATATGAACCATGATAATCTAAATGAGTTGGACAAAGGTTAGTAAGAATACTTATATCTGTCTTAAAATCTTTCATATCTATTAATTGATGGTCAGATATTTCAAGAAGTAATATATCATTTTCTTCTAAAGTATTTACGATTTTTGATAATGGAGTTCCAATATTGCCACCTAGTTTAACTGGAATACCTGCCTTTTTTAATACTTCATATATTAAAGTTGTAGTCGTAGTTTTACCATTAGAACCTGTTACACCAATAATAGTTATAGGATTTTTAATATAATGAAAAGCTACTTCCATTTCATTTACTACTGGAATATTTAAACGTCTTGCCTTTTCAACACATGGATGAAATGGGAAAACAGCAGGATTCTTAATTAGAATATCAAATGAATCATCTAATATGCTTTCTGGTTCATTAGTTTTGATAAAACTAATTCCCATTTTTTCTAATTCTTCTATTTTATCTTTATCTTGATCTTTACCATCACATATAATAATTTTATTCTTTTCATGAATTAGTTTTGCAACTTCATAGCCACTTTTAGCCATTCCTAATATTAATACTTTTTTATCTTCTAGCATTTTAATCACCTAGATTTATTATATTCTAATTATGAAAAAAAAGCAATTTATCTTGCTTTATTTACACTTATTTCATTTAAATAACTATTTAGCATTGCCACTAATTCATCTTCTGAAATTGTATAATCAATAGTATTAGGATCTAAATAATTAAAATGGCTTAATATTTCTTTTAATGGTATTACGTCTTCTAAAGATGCATCAAAGCATAACTCTATTGGAGTTGGTTCTAATCTAACAGTATTATTTCCAGTTGGGATTAAACCAGCAGTGAAAACATCAAAAGCGATAGATTTTCCTTCCTCATTTATGACATGCATTGTGTATAATGGTTCTACCACTACTTTATCATTAGTTACACTAACATTACGGAAAATATGTCTTTCACTTGCAAATGATTTTAAATAAGATTCATTTAAAAAAGTTGATAGCTCTAACTTGGTAATGTTAGGTATGTCTGGTAAATAGAAACTTAATGAAACCATACTAGACAAACTATGCAAATTATTATGACTGATATATATAATACTGCCATTGTTATCTCTTAATATAAATCCTATCTCATTAGTATTAGTAACCCCAACTTGAATTTGAAGATCTTTTAATGATACATCTTGGATAAAACTTCTATTCATATATAAACTTACAGGATTTAAATTTATTGTTTTAGTATCTTTAGCCATTTTAGCCCAATATTCAGATGTTTCTAAAATACCATAATTTTCAGGGAGACTATATAACATGTAATCAAGACTTTTAATGCCATATCCCCCTGTTCCATGGAAATCTTCTATTAACTCGCCATTTTTTATAATTGTAGGCTTATATATAAGATTACCCTTTTCATCTTGAGTCTCAATTCGGACGCAGGGATATACACCTTCATTATTATAAATAAATCCTGTTATTGTTTGTAATTTACTCCATTTTTCTCTTACATCTTTACTAGTAACAAGGTTAGTATATCCTAAAGTTTTTAAATATTCGTTATAGGCATCTAAATATGAATAAAATAATTCTTGGTTACTTGCATATTTTAGTACTTTAGCAAATGGTGTAAATGGCGTATATGGATTTTCCATATTAGAAGTAACATTTTTCTTACACATTCCAAATAATTCATCTAAAAAGGCAACACTATAATCCAGAGGTATAGTAATACCAAAATCAATTTCAGTATCGGTTATTTTATCTAATGTATTAATTAAATAGTTAATATCAGTCTCAGGATATTTACTTTCTAGCTTTTCTATTAAATCACTAATGCCCTTATTTATATAATCTTCAATATCAAAAGAAACACAGCTGCAATAAAAGTCTAAGACTGCACCTTCTTTTGGGTAGGATAAAGGATCTGTTACTAATTCAACAATTTTGTTGTTCATTGCTTCATCTAAAGATGCCCCTATGGCACAATATTTAATTACTCTAGAGCCATTTCGTTCTTGGTCAATATGTGTTACAGTATGGGCATCTTCATGAATCTTAGTGCATATTAAAGCATCTTCAGGAATATTCATAGTATTTTTGGTAGCAACATAGTTAGCAGCAACACTTTTTTCTTTATATTTTGCTTGAATTTCTTCTTGTGATAGCGTATTTACTCTTTTATCTTTAGCATTTTCATAAAATATTCTTAAATCAGCATTAGGATAATTTAGTGATATTGCATCAGCAAGAACGTGACTATAAGTCTTATATTCATCACTTAAATTAGGGTTATTATTAATTGCTTCATGAATTTCTTCTATAGAAACGGAATCATAACCTAAGGCACTCGTTAAATCATCCGTAGTATAAATACGTCTAGTAGTATTCTCAATTTTAACAATTGGTTCTTCCTCTAAAACTATTTCCGTTTCAGTTTTAGAGGCTTCATATCTTGCCTCTCTTTTTCCTGCTTCTTTTCCAACACTTAAAACAATGATAATTGCTAGGGTTCCTAGTACGGCATCACGTACTTTTTCCTTAAAAGTGTAAGTTGGTATTTCATGTAATATAAAAGGATTACGATTATTATAAACTTTATTTAAAACTAAAAAATCTTCTACACTAGGATAATCATAATCACCATTTTTATTTACTTCTAAAAAAGCACAACGATTATTATCTGTTAAAAAAATAGCAAATTTTTTAGAATTTAATTCAATTTCAAACATTTTTTGATATGTTTTCATGATAACCACCTATTATAATTATAAATTATAATATTAAAAAAAGCAATTAACTTGCTTTAATTAACTTCACATAATAGTTAACATCTTTATGCCAATTTGGATTTTCAGCATATTTTTTGTTCATAGTCTCAGGTGTTGTTAACCCTTTTTCATAATAGTTTTTTTGTAAGTTCCCAACGAAAGCAGTTAATCCTTCTTCTAGAGAACTAAACTTCATATATCCGTTTCTTCCTCGCATTCCACCTACATTGTTATTATGTCTTACTAAATAACTACATTTCCATTTACATCCTGTTTCAACCAAAATGATTGATGTTGCAACAACTGGATCGACATTTCTTTCTAATGAAAGTGTGGCAATAGTATTACCATATCCAGATAATGTAGAATTTAGGATATTATCTAACTTAGCACTTAATTCTTCTAGTGTTAATCCTTCATATACAATTACTGGAACAGATAATTCTTCATAACGACTTTTATTTAAAGAATCTTCAAATAAGATATTCTTCGTTACGACACTTTCTGTTATATAATGTTTATTATTATCTTTATAAATACTTATTAAACTACTTAATGCTAGAACGACTAAAGTCATTCTAATTAAATAACTTTTCATATACCCACAATATCCCCCTTAACTTGTGAAGTGAGATAATTATAGCATATTTGAGTCTTTTTGTCAATTTTTTGCATACAATTGTTTATATTCTTTCAATACTTTCGATAGAATTTATGTTTATTTTTTCGCCATTTAAAGTTAATAAATAATTATTTGTTTTACCAACAATGGTGGTTTCTATTTCTTCATTATTTATAATAATTCTTACTTTACTTTTATATACATGATGAGGACTACCAAATATTTGATTAATTTTTAATGGTATATTTTCAGCATCTTTTACAATATTTGGTTTTGAACTAGAAACATAAAATTCTCTATTGTTAGTTATTTTTTTGTCTATGGGACTAGCAAATACTTTAGGTAAATTTTTTTCCATTTTAGAACACCTCTACTATATTTTATGATATTTATTTGATTTTTAATCATAATAAAAATATGAAAAAGAAAAAAATTAAATCATTATTATGTTTTATAGTACCTCTTCTTATCTTATTAATTATTTCTCTTATTAATATGAAAATAGCAGGTAATTATCAAAGTATGTATCAAAGTTACTTTTTTAAACAAACTTTGTGGTTTTTAATTGGTTTTATTTTGTTAATAATTTTGAAGTTTTTTCCAATAAAACTTTTATTTAAATATAGCAAGTTATTTTATATTATAAATGTTCTTTTATTAGTTCTTGTCTTATTTTTTGGTAAAACTATTAATGGCTCTAGAGCATGGTTTAATTTTGGTTTTTTCTCCTTTCAACCTAGTGAACTTATGAAATTTACTTTATCATTATTTTTGTGTAGCCAAGCAGCAATTATGCCTAATAATTCCATAAAACAAGAATTTAAGTTTCTTTTTAAAATGTTTATTATTACAATAATTCCCTCTTTATTAGTATTTTTAGAACCAGATACTGGGGCTATTTTAATTTATCTTTTAATTATGCTCGGTGTTATTTTAGTTTATAAAATTCATAAACGTTGGTATATTATATTTTTTATAGGTATTACTCTTTTATTAGGAGGATTCCTAGCCCTTTATTATTTTAATAAAGATTTATTAATTAAAGTTATGGGTACATCTTTATTTTATAGAATAGATAGAATCTTATCTTTCATTAAACAAGATTCTTTTCAACTAGATAGAGCCTTAATTTCTATTGGAGCATCTAGTTTCTTTGGTAGTAATATAAACCTTTATATACCAGAAGCACCAACTGATTTTATTATTGCTTTTAGTATTAGTAACTTTGGGCTTTTTGGTTTCTTTGTTATATTACTTTGTTATTTATCGTTGGATTTCTATTTTTTAGTATCTTTATTTAAAATGAAAAATACTAAGTATAAAATGTTTTTATCAGCTTTCTTATGTATGTTTATTTTTGCACAAATTCAAAATATTGGTATGAATTTGGGTCTACTACCTATTATCGGACTACCCTTACCATTCCTTAGTTATGGTGGCACTAATACCATTGTTTACTTTTTATTTTTAGGTGTTATTTTAAAATTTAAAAATAATAATTAGAAAAAGGAAGATATTATTTATCTTCCATATTATCAAGAGCATAGGTACATGCTAGAATTACAAA
>CAYMVR010000066.1:0-3282 GCA_964393945.1 uncultured Muribaculaceae bacterium
TCCTTAATAACATTAGCAATTTTAAATGTTTTTCCTGTTCCAGTTGCACCTAGTAAAACTTGTTCTTTTTTACCACTATTAATACCATCAACTAGTTCTTTTATTGCTTCTGGTTGATCTCCAGATGGCTTAAATTTTGAAACTAACTCAAACATAATAACCTCCTTATTATGGCTTTAAAATTATTTGTTAATATATTTTTAATATTTTAAAAAACTTGTAATTTATTCTAACATCTTTTAAACATTAATACAATATGACTATAATTATACTCTACTTCAAACTTCTATTTTCTACACAATCACTCACTAATTCATAAAAATAATCAATTAACTCCTCTGGAGTGCCATCTTCCCTTATAGGTTCACCATTATCTCCTTCTATATCAAAGCCAAATGTATTATATTTTAAAATCTCATTATATTCACTTAACAACCATTCATATTGTTTTTTTGATATTCTTTTAGGCACATAACAAGGATAGGTACTAATATTTTTAACATGATCAATGACTATTAAGACTAGAATATAGCCATCATGAATTAAACCTGAAATATCTGTATAATTTAGGTTATATTTATCACTAAAAGTTCTGATGCCTTTTAAATGGAAATATTCTGTATTCTCTTCTTCATAATAAGGAATATCTGTTAAATTTTCATTAGGAACTATTTTCACAATTCTTTTAGCGCCATCATTTGTTCTTAATTCTTCGTACATTCTTATTCCTCCCTCTATTCCTATTTATTTTACCATTCTTTTATAAAATATACAACTTAAGCATATTTTTTTAAAAATAAAAGATCATCTTTTTAATTTAAAATGATCTTTTATCTTTACTAATTTTTTTTATAAAACTTTTTACCAAATAAGAAGACATAACCCATAACCATAACTACAGTAATACCCGCTAGAATACTAACTATATAAATAGTTCTTTTATTCTTGCCTACAGAAACAACTTTAGTTGGACTTATTGGTTTAATTTCGTTATAAGATACTACTATTTTACCAAGTTTTTTAGTACTTACTTCAATAACATCTTTATTTTGAGTATAATCTACTAATTCAATACCATTATTCTCGTTAATTAGGAAAACACCAATTAATTCTTTCATATCTGTTATCTTGATGTTTACTTTGAATGGTTCCTTAGCATTTATATTTACTAATTTTGAAGCTTTATTCTCAAAATATATATTGTAATATTCACTTGCATTTCCAAATCTACCTGTAAAGTTATCATCGAAAGCAAACTCTTTAACATTTAAATTAACTTCTTCTGGTAATAAGATTCCCGGTATTATAACACTTACATTATTTAATGAATAATGATATGTCTTTGATGAATCAATTGTATTATCCGGTTTATTATTTACTGGTGGTTTTGGCTTATTTGGAATATTTGGAGTTTCAGGATTTGTTGGTTCAACTGGTTTATCTGGTTCTGTTGGCTTATTAGGCTCATCAGGTGTTGATGGCTCATCTGGCTCTGATGGATCACTAGGCTTTGGATTTGGCTTATCTGGATTTGTTGGAGTATCTGGATCAGTAGGTTGGTCTGGATTCTCGCCACCACTTCCTATTGAATCAATAACTGCTGTTAATTTACCTTCGTTTCCTACTAAATCATAAAAAATTATATCATATGTACCATTCTCTGTGAATTCATATGTATCTTTGCCATCTTTAAAGGTAATTTCTTCGCTTGGATTTATAACTTTAACAATTACTCTATCTTTTTCTTTTATATATTGTAACTCGGCAGTTGGAGCGGTTTTATCGATCCAGTCAACGTTTACAATAATGTATCCGGATGTATTATTACTATCTACATATTCAAATATAAAACTTCCACTTTCAGTAAAGGTATATTTATTGCTTCCACCATTATTGGTTATTGTATAACCCTCTTCAAGAGTTATTGTTGCCTCTACTTCATTGTTAGTTCGTTCAGTTGTAGAATATTCAATAGTATAATCTGGTAAATCCGCTATCCAAGTAACACTTGCTGTTGCCGAACCAAGGTTTCCGACGCTATCTACAAATTCAAAAGTAAATTCGCCATTTTCTGTGAAAGTATATGTGTCACTATCATGATTAGTAATTGTTACAGGTTCACTCGGTTTTAATGTTACTGTAACTGGATCTTTTGTTAAATGGATTGTACTATATTCTAACTCAGCCGTAGGAGCAATATTATCAATCCAATTAACGGTAATGGTTTTTTTACCAATATTTCCTACTTTATCTTGAAATTCTAATTCAATTGTACCATTTTCTGTAAAAGTTATTGTTTTACTATTATCTGGGTTTTCAGCAATCTGTACATCACTAGATATGATAGTAACTTCCTTGCTGAAATTTAGTGTTGCTACTACTTCTTCTTTAGTCTTCGTTGTTGGACTAAATGTTACATCCAGTGTCGGTGCAGTTTTGTCTATCCATGAAACTGTGGCAGTTGCACTTCCTTTATTTCCATCCTCGTCAACAAATTCAAAGGTAAAATCACCATTTTCAGTAAATGTATGAGTCATTTTGCCATCATTATTAGTTACTGTTATAGGTCTTATTAAATTTACTAATTCGGCTGTTACATTTTGATTAGTTTCAGTTGTAATATTATAGTTAATATCTGCTCTTGGAACATCATTTACAATAACATTTTCATAAAGTTTTATTACAGATACAGTAAATGTTTTATATTTAGTTGCTGCATCCATTGGTGGATAAATGCTTTCACACTCTACTTTAACATATGCCGCTTTCTTTGGTGTAGCAAAATCTATATGCTTTTCTGAAATATTTTCTCCTAAATTATCTTTACTTGCTGCAAGTTCCCAAGTCTCACCATCCATACTTACATAAATATTAAGTTTTTTAGCAATACCATATACGACGCCTACAATATTTTTGGCACTTTTATCAGGTATATAGTCAATTCCAGAAATATATCTTGGCTGGTCTAATTGAATGGTAACATATGCTGGAAAATACCCTGGAGCAGAACGCCAGTAAGTATTTACATTGCCATCTAATATGTTGTTCCAATTACCACCGCCTGTGCCATTAACTTCAACTACTTTTAAATTTTTGGATTGAATATACCATGCTTCATCATCAGTATTATTTTCTGTGAATGTGTAGTATACTGGGTTACTAGCAAGTTGTGTTCCTACAGAAATAACTCTTACATATACTCTTTTGTTTCCATTAAATAGTGGATTGGTAGTTGCAAATGAGTTCCATCCATCTTCAGGATTCAATGTCCATTCCATATCT
>CAYMVR010000066.1:3382-5538 GCA_964393945.1 uncultured Muribaculaceae bacterium
TTTGTTCCATTAAAGGAGAATGTTGCTATTTCCGAATTTATTTCACCTAATAAAGCGCTTGCTACTACTGCTACTTCTTTATATTGTAGAGAGTTTGCTCCAGTGGCAGCCTTCGCCGTTTTTAATGTCCTATTTTGAATAATCATTAATCTACCACGGTATTCTGCTGATTTAACTTTAGTTGCTATTCGACGGGTTAAATCATACATTGGTAGTGGATGATATTTATAAACTTCACTGATTTCTTCCGCTAAATTAACTAGGTCTTCATCTGTCTTACTCTCATCTGTTATATAAAGATTTACTAAACCTAACCATGCTTCCCAATGGATTCTTTCTTCCGCTAGAGTATCTCTATATATTTTTTCTAGCATAGCTCTATCATTTTTATATACACTTGCAAGCATCATTATAAATTCTGCTTCTTCATATTTTTCATATTCATTTTGAGCTTCTTGAGATAGGAAAAAGTATGATGCAGGTTTTATTGTTCCTGTGTTTGTTACAACACCGCTTCCTAAATTACCCCAGTCATTAGGCATTCTAGAATATCCTCCAGTATTAGCCCATCCTGTTGCTGCAACATTGTAACTTAAGCGCCATGCTCCTTTTCCGCCAACATTTTCATAATAAATATACGCAGCATGGGCTGGTTGACCTACAACACTAGCAGGTATTCCCCAGACACCATAAACATTGGCTGCTGTCTTAGATATTCCTCCACAAACAGCACCTTCTTCAAATACTATCCATAGTTTTGGTTTCCCAGATTGATATGTGATATTGTATGCAGATAAATTATATTTTTGATCCCATTTAGCATAGTTCTCGGCGCTATAATATTGAGGGCGATAATAACTATATCCTTTTATATATCTAACATAAGTATATGGTCCGAATCTTTGATTAAGATCAGTATATCTTGCAGAGTAATCCCTTAACCATTTTATTTCTTCGTCGTCTATATTTACATGCATTAGCCAACGCATTTCTTCAACAGTATAACTTTCAAACAAAGAATTAGATAATAGTTTATTGTTTAGATGCATATCTTTATATATTTCATATCTTGTAACGGCATCAGAATATTGCGCTCCACCTATCCATAAACCGATATTAGCAGCATGAGTTAAAGATAAAGATATCATCATTTTTAAATATAGGTCTTTATATCTTGTACCATTTGGTGTTAGATGTTCATTTTCTAAGTCTTCTTTATGAGCATGATATAAATTACTTAATACTTGAAGTGACCTTTCATATGTTCCACCTGGTGTACCACCTATCGTCCATAGTCTTAAAGCGTCTTCATTATTAATAAACCATTTTAATGTTTCATAATTCTTAGGGTCGGCATTAATAAAGGAACGAAGTTGATATTGGCCTACTTTATCAATAAAGTTTCTTTGTAGTAAAGTTAATTTTAAATCATTCTTTATAGCTCCCGCTTCATATCTTGATTTAATTATTTCATCAAATTCCTCTGTTGGAATCATAATATTTTCGCTATATCCTTCTTTTACTAATTTAGCATCTCCCCATACTGCATGGTCAGAAGCATTGGAGCCATTATCGTAAGCATATAATCTAATATAGTTCGCATCTTTTATATCTACTGTAATATGTACAGCTTCATTTGTAACCTTCATAGAAGTGGGATTTTCCTCAGTTTTTAGTGTCCAAGTCTCACCATCAATTGATGTATAAACAAAAAATTTTACACCATTTCCAGCATTACTAGCATCACCATTGATACCATAGTAAGTCATAAAATAATCATAATCTTTATAACTACTTATATCATACTCTATGGTAGATGTTGCATGGGCCCAAATACCTTTTTTCATAATGGTTGAGGCATTTTTTATTTTTAAAATTAATGATGTATTTGTTTGAGTTTTATCAAGAGCAAGTGTTCCCCAACCTACACTGGCTTTGCTATAAGGAATATCGGATAAATAGAGAACTCTATCGGCATCCTTACCATCTGATAATAAGACACTATCGGGTATTTTGGCATATGTTATATTAGAATTTACTAATATAATCGCCGTACATACTAATACAAGTATACAACTAAATATATATATTCTCTTTTTCTTAATTTCTGAATCAATAATCATATCTCTCACCCTTATTGTTTATATTTTATCATA
>CAYMVR010000067.1:0-5413 GCA_964393945.1 uncultured Muribaculaceae bacterium
CGACTATTGTTATTCTAGTGAATAAAATAGAAATCAATGTCTATTTCCACAAAAAGTAGGCATTACGACCTAACGCTCTACTAAATTTAGTTTAGCATATTTTTATTATAAATACAATTTATTTTTAAATTTAAAAAAAGTTCAATGTGAACTCTTTTATTTTAAAAATAATATTAAAGAGATAACAAAGAAAGCTATTCCTAAGAATAAAGTAAAGCGACTAATAAATAATTCAAAGCCTCTTTCTTTCATATTTTGGAATAATGCCTCATTTCCTCCAGTAAGGATTTGTCCTCCATCACTTGCTTTATTACCTTGTAGTAATACTACTGCTATAATAAGTACTGATATTATTAATAAAATTGTTTCTAACATTATAATCATTCCTTTTTCATATAAGATTATAACATAAAACACTAAAATATTACAACTAAATTTATAATACTATATTGTTTGATTAAAATTTGGTTTAGGATTTTCTTTTTTAACCTTTTTGTTTAATGAGTTTTGAATTATAGTTGTTACTGTTAAAATGATTATAAATAAAACTAACGCAATAGGTTTTAAAATAAACGCTAGGGTAGAACCTACTCTTTTTATACATTTAATATTCTTGCCTACAATATCTGTTTTAGGCACTTTTTTATTATTATTTAATGTTACTTCTTTATCTATTTCTATAACTCTATCTAATTTATAACCATTATTACTTTTATACATAACTATGTCATCTTTTTCCACTATTACTCGCATATCAATTAGAAGCAAATCGTTTTTATTTAAACCAAGAGTGGAATTATTTTCTTTAACAATATAATATGTATAATCTAGTAAAGATGCATAATCTTTTTTAAATACTCTTGTAGAAAGTATTACACCTATATTTAAAATTATGGCAATAAGTAAAACCATATTAATTACACTCAAAAAAAATCTTCCTATATTAACAACTATTTTCATATTTACCTACCTTAAATAATATTATATCTAAGTTTGAATGAAAATTCAATTGATTTAAAATTAGTCAAAATATCCTTCCCATGGATCTTTTCTTTTTAACCTTTTTATTGCGTCTTTTATTGTAATTTCATTTGGTTTTATTTTGTCTAGTTCACTCCATTTAATTGGCATTGATACACTGGCATTTTCTTTTACTCTAAGAGAATATGGAGCAACACTAGTGGATCCTTTTGTATTTCTTAACCAATCAATAAATATTTTCTTTTTTCTTTTAATTTTACGAATATTACTAGTATATTTTTCAGGCCACTTTTTTTCCATTAGCTCTGCTATATTTTTAGCGATATTCCTAAACTCTGTCCATTTCATTTTAGTTTTAATTGGTACTACGACATGATACCCTTTGCCACCACTAGTTTTTAAATAGGATTTTAGGCCTAATTCATCTAATATCTTCTTTAAATCTTTAACGCCAGTTCTAACCTTTGTAATCTCTAATGATTCATCAGGGTCTAGGTCAAAGACCATCATGTTAGGACACTCTATATCAAATACATTGCTTCCCCATATATGAAATTCAATACTATTCATTTGAACTTCACTAATTAAGCCACTTGAACTAGTTATATAGTAATAATCATTTCTTTTTGTCTTATCTGGTAATAGTATTTTTTTAATTCCATTATCTTTGGTTTCTAAGTGTTTTTTATAAAATGTATTTTCTTCGATACCATTTGGACATCTAACAGTACTCACAATTCTATTCTTTAGATATGGTAACATTCGTTTTTCAACTTTTTTATAATAATTCACTACTTCTTGTTTAGTTATCTTAGCTTTTTTATATAACAATTTATCAGGATTAGTAATATTAATGTTTTTGGTTTTATTTATAGGCTTATTATTACTAATTTCAACCATTGTTCTATTCGTTTTAATACTTCTTTTATATGAAGATATATCTTTATTATTTATAAAATCATCTTTCTCTTTAATTATTAGCCAATTGTTGTCTTTAAAGTGTACTATCGTCCATTTACCTTTTAACCTTTTACCCTTTAATATAAACTTTAAATAGCCTTTTTTAAATGTTTTATTGGGTTCTTCAAGTGGTTCCCATGTACCTCTATCCCACAGTCCTACAGTCCCAGCACCATAATTTCCTTTGGGTATTATTCCTTCAAAACTGTGATATTCATAAGGATGATCTTCGACGTGAACTGCTAGACGTTTAATATTTGGATTATATGATGGACCTTTAGGAACAGCAAAACTTAATAAGACTCCATTTAATTCAAGACGGAAATCATAATGTTCTTTTCTAGAGGCATGATGTTGAACACAAAATATAAGTTTATCTTTCTTTTTTTTAATTTTTCCTTTTGGCTCTGGTGTTTTTTCAAAATTACGTTTGGCTTTATATTTATCTAACTTATTTTCCATAATAAAAAATCTCCTAATAATAGTTTGGAGATTTAATCATTATTTATACAAGACCTATTTAAATGGCGGAATATAATTTGATTCAAGACTTGGGTTATATGCGATATAGTAATCGTCTTTGTACCATATATAACCACAGGCATTGGCATTATAAATACCTGCCTTATTGTCACTTGCTATCTTTAATCTAATCGTTTCAACAGAAGGATATGTATCAAAAATATATGCTGTAATTTCACTTAATAATGTATTGCCATAGCCATTACCTCTACTATTCATATCTATAGCAGCTCTTAAGTAGACGCATTTTTCATATTCATTAAAATTTCCAATATTAACAAAGCCTATTAATTTATTATCTTTTGTTGCAACATAGAAGCTGCGACCAAAAAATTCGTCTCCAAAATTATGAATTAAGTTATTTGTTAATCCTTGAAACCTTGCTCTAATTGTTTTATCTTTTATTAAAGATTTTAAAAATTTTAAATGTTCGCTATTATTCTTATCAAACACTATTAATTCTAAGTTACTTAAACCTATCTTTTCCATTTCCATCATTCCTTATTGTTAACGAAAAAATCCCACGTATGTGAGATTTTATTACTAAAGTGGGCCGAGATAAGGGAGTTGAACCCTTGCATAACAGAGCCACAATCTGCCGTGTTAACCACTTCACCAATCCCGGCATGTCTTTTAAACATTATTAGAATACCAAATATTAACTTAAAAATCAAGTTATTTATACATAAAAACATTTATTTTATACATATTAATTATGATGTTTATGAAAAATGAAAGTATATGGATTAAAAATAATTTTAATGAAGCGCTATCTTCAATAAATAAAGACATGAATGTAGATGTTCTTATTATTGGTGGTGGTATGACTGGTTTATCTGCGTTATACCATTTAAGAAATAGTAAACTTAAAACCATTTTGGTGGAGAGAGGCCAATGTGGAATGGGAGTTACAAGTAGAAGTACGGCTAAAATAACATATTTACAGCAAGATATTTTTAATAAAATAAAAGTACTATCAAACGAAGAAAATGCTAAACTATATTTAAAAAGTCAAATAGATGCTGTATCCCTTTTAGTTGGTATTATAAAAGATAACAATATCAAATGTAATTTAGAAAAAAGTCCCTCCTATTTATTTACTAATGATGAAAAAAATATAAATAAATTTGATGAGTTAGTTAGATTTTTAACAGAAAATAATGTTCAAATCAACTGTGTTAGTAAACTCCCTTTTTCGGAGCCTTTTATAAAAGCAGCATGTACCCAAGATACATATACTTTTAATCCTATACAATATATAAATCATTTAAAGAAATTATTCCAAAATAATATTTACGAATACTCTAATGCTACGGATATAAAAAGAGAAAAAGATTATTATAAATGCAAGGTTGATAAATTTACAATTAAATCTAAACAAGTTATTATCGCATCACATTACCCATTCTTTCTTTTTCCGTTTCTGATGCCTTTTAAAGGTTATATTGAAACATCTTACATAGGTACTAAAAAAACTAATATTAAAGAGGGTTTTAATGCTATTAACATAGATAAACCTTGTATATCTCTTAGAACATATAATTCTGGAAATGAAAAACAATTAATATATTTATATCAATCTATGCCTTCTGCTAATATAAAAGATGTTAAATATAACTTTCAAGAATTAATTAATAAAGGCTTTAATAATGTTTGGAGTAATAAAGATATTATAACTTATGATTACTTACCATTTATCGGGAAAATAAAAGATGGTATATACATTGCAACAGGTTATAATACATGGGGAATGACTAATGGTACTTTAGCAGGTAAAATTCTTGCTGATATAATTCAAGAAAAAAGTAATCCCTATATAAATTTATTTAATCCTAAAAGAACTATAAATATAGGAAAAGTAATAAATTATCCAAATAGTATAGAGAAAAGCGCTAAAGCATTTATTAAATCAAATCGTTTTAATGTTAATAATGCTTCTGTTTCTTATGAAGTTCGAGATGGTAAAAATGTAGCCATATACAAGGATGACAAAGGAAAAGAGCATATAGTATTAAATCGTTGTCCTCATATGAAATGTGGTATTATCTTTAATGAAGTTGAGCAAACTTGGGATTGTTATTGCCATGGTTCTAGATTTGATATCGACGGAAAGACAATAGAAGGTCCTAGTAATTTTGATATTAAATTTAAAAGTGAATAACTTTATAGTTACTCACCTTTTTTTGATGCTAAATATTCTTTTAATACGTTAAAGGAAATATCATATGTTAATTTAAAATCTTTAAGATTGTTTTCGAGCATTTCATCTATTTCTTCAATTGTTAAATATAATATTTTATCAATACCATCTTTATCATAATTTAGAACTCTCTTATCAATGTACCCAATATATATTTTGATAAACATTTTGCTATTACTTTTATAAGGATTTAAATAAGCAATTTCTTTTAATGGAATATCTTTAAGCCCCAGTTCCTCTTCTAACTCACGATACATAGCGGTTTCATAGTCTTCACCTGCATCAACCATGCCGGCCGCAGAATAATCATAACAATTTGGGAATATTCTTCTATTGCTACTTCTCTTTGGAGTTACAATTTTATTATCTTTCGTTAATAAAAATAGTTCGACACCTCGAATATTTGTCATATTTACTATATCACATTTATTACGATCGATAGTGCCAACTACTTCATCAAATTCGTTTACTAAATCTATTAAATCAGGTTTCATATTTCCTCCTTTTTTAATTATAACATAATATTAAACTTTAGAAAAATATTCTTGCAACTTACCCTTTTATTTATTATAATTTAAATATAATTAAGGGCTAGTAAAGACTTAAGGGTTTTTACTAGTTTTTTTATTGGAGTTGATTCGTGTGATAATTTTAGCATGTACGAAAAAAGATTTTATTAAATATGTAGATGACAAAACTATTAGTAATAAAGTTTATGATGCTTATAAAGATACTTTTAATAAGAAAACT
>CAYMVR010000068.1:0-5198 GCA_964393945.1 uncultured Muribaculaceae bacterium
GCTTGAACAACGGCTCTCAATTTTTTTGAGTATTCTAGTTCCGCTTTTAAATATAAATTTTCTTCTTCTAATCTTTTTATCTTTTCTTTATCAGTTTCATTTTCTTTTTTATTTGTTACTTTTGGCATAGTTAGACGTCCTCGCTTTCGTTCAACTATATTATAACCCATTTCTTGATAATTTTTAATCCAATTTGATAACATACCATAACTTAATAAGCCTTCTTCAATGGCAACATAACGAATTGCTTCGCCATTCATTAAAACTCTATTAATGATTCTCTCTTTTTCATAAATTGTATATTTCTTATTTTTAGTTTTTCTTAAAATTTCTAATCCATGTCTATCTATTAAACTTTCTAAGTAATGTACTGCTTGTCTTGTAATTCCATACTTCTTAGATAGTTCAGTCGCTCCTTTTCCTTGTTTTTTCTCTTTATATATTTGTATTTTTTCTTCATATGTTATTTTACTCATATAAAAACCTCATTTCTATTTTGTCCAAGAAACGGGGTTCATATCAAATCGTGTTTTTTTATATTTTTGGTAAATCTAATTCTTCTTTAACTCTTTCTCGTACAATTAGTTTATCAATTCTTTCTAATTCTTTTGGATCTTGTCTATCTAACATTTCAACCCACTCTTCAAAAGAAAGAGAATAGTTGAAAACTGATTCAATAACAGCCCCTAGATTATCCATATCTTTATAAAGTGAAGCATTATAAAGTGGCCAAAAACAAGTTTTGGAAACAAATATATCATAATTAGCATCAACTATTTTTCCATAAGTATAGGCAACATAATCATTTTCTTCTAAACTATAAATGATATGTGCTATGCCCGGATCTTCAATTGTATATTTTTTAAGTGCTGTTATAATTTGCACATAAATGGCTGATAAAAAACTATTGAATCCTTCATCTAAACAATCACCAAAGCTTGAATAACGCCAAAATAAGGCAAGACCTCTATAGAAAAAGCCATCATGAATATTTGGTAAAATATCGTTTATAGAATGTTTTAATTCATGAATAATATTATCTAACATTTCGTTCATATCTTTTCTATTTCTGGTAATAATTATAAATGGTTCATATGATAACTCATTACCAAAAACATAACGATATCCTTCGCATGTCCCAGTACTGTTTTCAATGTATTCTTTTATTCTTTTAGCATAATCAGGAGCAAGACTATATAGTTCTTCATATACGGTTTTATCAGTCAAAAGAAGAAAAGTGGAAACTAATACTTTATCAATTAAATCTTCAATAGCGGGATCAAGTAGAGTAAAAGCTAAATATGCTACCGTTAAAAAATTAATTTCTTCATCATGATATGGAAAATGACTTGTTAAAAATTTTACTCTATTTTTAATTTCGGCGATACGTTTATTGATGTCCATTAGAATCCCCCTTTCTTTTTGAATTTGTATTATATATTAAATCATAATAAAAAGCAACCTATAGACGCATAGTTTGCTTTAAATTTTTAATTACTTTCTTTTCGATTCGAGATATATAGCTTTGAGATATACCTAATTTTTCGGCCACCTCTTTTTGAGTAAACTCCTCAGTATTATTAAGTCCGTATCTTAAAGTCATTATTTCTTTTTCGCGATCACATAAGGAATCTATTTCTCTTTCTAGAATTTGTTTATTTAATATTCTCTCATATTCACTCGGAACATAATCTATTTCAGTACCTAGAATATCTTCTAAATGAAGTTCGTTTCCTTCTGAGTCATAATTTAGAGCATCTTCAAGACTAATCTCCCCTCTTCTTTTTTTATTTTTGCGAAGAAACATTAGTATTTCATTAGATATACATCTAGAAGCATATGTAGCGAGTTTGATATTTTTATCTAGTTTATAGGTATTTATGCCTTTAATTAAGCCGATAGAACCAATACTAACTAAATCCTCTACATCATAACCAGTATTTTCGTATTTCTTGGCTAGGAAAACGACTAGTCTTAGGTTATGCTCTATTAATTTATTCTTGGCTTCTTCATCACCAGAAGAGGCTTTTATGATGGCATCTCGTTCTTCAGTTTCATCTAAAGGTGGTGGTAGTTTATCTGTTGCTCCGACAAAAAAGCATTCATTGTATTTCTTTTTTAAGAACAAAATTATTTTTTGTATCATGTATCCTCCCATATTTTATAATTTAATAAACAATCTATTCCATTTAATTTAAAAGACTCATTACTAAAACCTATAAGATAGTTTTTGTATTCTAAGCCCTCTATTTCTAAATATTTTGGTTTAACACACTCAAGCACGCCATGATGATTTAGACTGTTATAAGGAACATACATAGGACTTCTAATGGGTACCAGTCCTTTAACAATTTTTTTATTAATTAAAATAACTGGTTTACCTGTTATAGGGTCTTTTAATTTATTACCTGTATCTAAGAATCCGGTAACTTTTAATTCATAGTTATTCATAAATATAATTTTTACTTTGTAATAGTAATTTTTTATCTCTTTTAAAGCTTTAAGGCTTTTTAGGAATACATATAAAATTAAAGGCGCTATTATAAGTAAGAAAAGATAATTAAATGCAAGTCCTTCATAATAAAAAACAAAACCTTTATTATTATAACTGAATTCAACTTTTAAATAATAAAGAAAACCTCCTAGAATAATACTAGTCATATATAAGTATACTGCATTATAAATTGTATATTTAATATTTTTATATCCAAATGATATTATACACATTATAAAACCTAAGATTATTTTTAAGATTAGACTACCTATTTTATTTAAAGGAATAAACAAGGTAAATATGGTTAAACTTCCTATTAAAGAACCTCCAATAATTCGTATAATTTTACTATATCTTTTTAAAGCAATATTTATGGTTAAGAGTAATAGAAAATCAAATAGAAAATTTATTAAAAAAACTATATCAATATATATTGTCATATTACCACCATAGTTATTATACAAAATTAAAATCAAATAAATTGTCAGTTTAAGGACAGATATTTATTTTTTTATAATAACAAAAAAGATTTAAGTGGTTAAACTTAAATCTTTAAGCAGGCTATAGTAGCCTGTATGTTATTCTAAGTAAAATACGAAGTTTACTTAGCATATTTATTATAACATATACTAAAGCAAAAATCTATAGATATTTTTTAAAAAGTTACTATTTGTAAATATTATATCATATCGAATAAACTTAACTGACTTGTTTCTGGTAAATCTTTGAATACACCAAGACTCCGTAATTTGTCTATAGTTGTGCCATTTACATGACCTCTTAAACCAAAATCTTCAATACTATAGAATGGTTTGATATTTCGCTCTTCAATAATTTTACTGGCAACACTGTCGCCTAGGCCATCTAAAGTTCTAAATGGACATATGAGAGTTTTCTTGTCATCATCAATTATAAAATTCTTACCATCACTTTTTTCAATATCAATATTGCCAAACTTAAAGCCACGAGCTGAGGCTTCTAAACATAGTTTTAAAGTTTCCAAAACACTGGTCTCTTTATTTGTAGCATTATAGCCCTTTTCTTTTATTTCATTTATTTTGGCTCTTATTGCTTCATAACCTTTAACCATTGTTTCTAAATCAAAATCATCAAACCTGGTAGAGAAATACGTAGCATAGTAAATCTCAGGATAATGAACCTTGAAATAAGCTATTCTAAAGGCACTAGTAACATAGGCAGCAGCATGGGCTTTAGGGAACATATATTTAATTTTCCCACAGGAATCAATAAACCATGAATCAATACCAGCTTTCTCCATAGATTCTTTATGTTTAGCCCAGGTTTCTGGATCTTTAGAAGCTTTACCTTTTCGGACAAATTCCATTATTTTAAATGCTTTAATTGGTTCCATGCCTTTATACATTAGATAAACCATAATGTCATCACGACAACCAATAACTTGACTAAATGGTACTACTTGGTTTCTAATTAATTCTTGAGCATTGCCAAGCCAGACATCAGTTCCGTGCGATAAACCAGATATTTTGATTAATTCAGAAAAAGTTGTAGGTTTAGTATCAACAAGCATTCCAATAGTAAACGGAGTTCCAAATTCAGGAATACCTAAAGTTCCAGTTTCATTCATTATTTGTTCTTTACTAACTCCTAAAGGTTCTGGGGATAAGAAGATACCCATTGTGTCTTTATCGTCTAAAGGAACAGTGGTAACATCAATACCAGATATATCTTGAATCATACGAAGTTGAGTTGGGTCTGTATGACCTAAAATATCTAGTTTTAAAACATCTTCATCAATAGCATGGTAATCAAAATGAGTGGTTCGCCATGCTGCATCAACGTCTTCAGCAGGATATTGGAATGGTGTAAAATCAAATACATCCATGTATCCTGGAATAACAACAATTCCCCCAGGGTGTTGACCTGTTGTTCTTTTGACACCAGTACAACCAATAGCAAGTCTTTCAACTTCAGCATTATTCATCATAATACCTTTTTGTTCTGCATATCCTCTTACAAAACCAAAAGCTGTTTTTTCAGCGACTGTACCGATAGTTCCAGCACGATAAACATTGTCAACACCAAATAATACTTTAGTATAATCATGTGCCGCTGCTTGATTTAAATCGGAAAAGTTAAGGTCGATATCAGGAACTTTATCAGCATTGAAACCTAAGAAAGTTGCAAATGGCATGTCTTGACCATCTTTGGTCATCATTGTTCCACATTTTGGACAAGCAAGGTCTGGTAAATCAAAACCACTGTTATAAGTTGCTCCTAGAGGCTCCCCTTTATCATCTTCAAAGATACTATGTTTACAATTCTTACAACGGTAGTGAGGAGGAAGAGCATTTACTTCGGTAATACCCATCATGGTAGCAACAAATGAAGATCCAACAGATCCACGGGATCCTACTAAGAAGCCATCATCATTACTCTTTTTAACTAGCTTTTGAGCAATTAAATAAATAACGTCAAAGCCTCCACCAATAATTCCTCCAAGAGTCTTTTTGACTTTTTTATCAATATCACATAAAGGGTCATTATTTTTTTCTTGTTCTAATTCCGTAGCAATATTATCCTTTTCTTCTCCTTCACTTGCTTTTAATTTTTCTTCTAGTTCTTTGATTTTATTTTCATGTTCATTTTGTAATTTAAGAATTAATTCCTCTTTAACTACTTTTTTTACTTCATCTATCCCTTTTAATATAGTTTCGTGTAGCTG
>CAYMVR010000069.1:0-5192 GCA_964393945.1 uncultured Muribaculaceae bacterium
ACACCGTATGTGATAGCAGCCATGGCAAGAATAAGCCCTGCTACCCAGAAGTATCTAACGATGTCTTGTTCATTTAGACCAACTACTTCAAAATGATGATGAAGTGGTGCTCTTTTAAATACCTTTTTATTAAATTTCCTAATAGCAATTATTTGAATTAAACTACTTAGAGTTTCAACTACAAATATACCACCAATAAGAGCTAGTGATAATTCGTGTCTTGTAAGTATCGCTATAGTTGCTAAGGCAGCTCCTAAGGATAATGATCCTAAGTCGCCCATGAACACTTTGGCTGGATGGGCATTAAATACAAGAAATCCTAAAAGTGCTCCAGCAAGTACAAAGCAAAATATTGCGAGTTCTTGATAGCCTACTAACCAACCTGTATTCCAAGCAATAATACCAAAGGCAAAGAATGCAATAGCACTTAATCCACCTGCTAGTCCATCTAGACCATCAGTAATATTGACAGCATTACTAGTTCCTACTAGTAAGAATAATATTAACAAGCCAAAGGTCCATCCTAGTGGTAAATTAATACCTAAACTTGTAATAACTAAATCAGATTTACCACCATTACTCATAAATATATAGAAGAAAACTAAGGCTATTAACATTTGAATTAATAGTTTGGTTACGATAGTTAACCCTTTATTGTTGTGATATTTTATTTTTAAATAATCATCGATAAATCCTAACATAGCATAGGAAATAAAAACAAATATTAATATGATTAAATTATGTGAAAATTCAATACTACCATTTATATAAAGTAATAGTAAAGCTAAAATTGTGGGAATAATAAATATTAATCCTCCCATGGTTGGCGTACCTTGTTTTTTTAAGTGGCGCTCACCAACATAATGACTTACGTATTGACCTATATGAAAATGCTTAAGTAGAGGAATCAATACTAAGCCTGTAATTATTGCTAAAATAAATCCTAATAAAATAGCCATTGCTGTTTTTGCAAGAATTAACATAACCCACCTCTTCCTTTTTATCATTATACTACTTATTATGGTATTTTTCTTTATTATAAATTATATTTTACATTCGTTTCACAATAGTTTTTAACCTAGTAATAATTTAATAGTTTCTCCTACAGGAGCATAGTAATCACTAGCGGGAGATTGATAAATAACTTTATCACCACTCCCACTATATTCTACTTTAAACTCTTTCAGTACACTTGAGGCTTCTTTTTTGTTCATTCCTATAACACTTGGAATCTTAATATATTTAACATCTAACCACGTATATTCCCTTGGCATACCTTCTTTACTTGGCTCAATACCCAAAATTTCGATGGCACTTGTTAAAACATTTTTGGCAACAGGAGCAGATACTACACCACCAAATTGAGTTACACCTTTAGGATTATCAATAGCAACATAAACCACTATCTCAGGGTCATCAGCTGGCATAAAGCCAATAAATGATAAAATGTAATTACCATCCATATATTTACCATCTTTTACTTTTTGGGCTGTTCCAGTTTTACCTCCAACACGGTAGTTTTCAATATAAGCATTTTTACCTGAGCCATTGGCAACAACACTTTCTAAGGCATGTCTTACTAAGGCACTTGTTTCTTCACTTATTACCTCTTTTTCAACTTTAGGCTCTACTTTTTTTATTAAACTATTGGTTTCACTTTCTAAAAAACTTCCGACAATATAGGGCCTATATAATTTACCACCATTAACGGCTGCTGATACAGCTCTAATTTGCTGAATTGGGGTTACACTTATTCCTTGCCCAAAACTTGTTGTTGCAAGTTCTACTGGTCCCATTTTTGATGGATCAAAAAGAATTCCTAGTGATTCTCCATTTAAATCTATTCCTGTTTTGGAGCCAAAGCCATAATTCTTGATATAACTCATTAATTTTTCAGTACCAAGGGTATTACCAATATGAACAAAGCCAGGGTTACATGAATTTTCCACCACTTCAATAATCTTTTGTGTTCCGTGCCCACCATGTTTCCAACAGTGAATAACTGCTCCATCTACTTCAATGGCACCTGGGTCTGTAAAAGTGTCCTCAAATAAATTAACTGTCTTTTCTTCTAAAGCGGCAGATAAAGTAATAATCTTAAAAGTACTACCAGGTTCATAAGTCATCCATATAGGAAGATTACGATTAATAATTTCATTACTATAATTCTGATATTCATTACTATTAAAATTAGGACGTGATGCCATGGCTAATACTTCTCCCGTTTTGGGATTCATTGCGGCAATTAAGGCTTGTTCAGGATTATATTTTGACATAACGTTATCTAATTCATTTTCAATTGCTAATTGAAGACGCATATCGATTGTTAATGATACTGTTACACCACTTGTTGGGGCTTCATATATTTCAGTAAGTTCTAGTTTGTTCCCCTTGCCATCTGAAAAATATTTTATAGCGCCATCGGCTCCTGTTAAATAATCATCATAATAAAGTTCTATTCCTGACAATCCTTGATTATCTATTCCAACATAACCTAAAACATGGGATAAAACTGATTCGTATGGATAATATCTTTTACTTTCTTTTAGGAGGTACACGCCATCATATTTCAAATTACTTATTTTTTCGGCAACATCAAAATCTAATCTTCTACCTTCTGGGTGGACTCTTTCAATAGATGTTGATTTAGTAACGTGAGATAACATATCTTTATAATCGGATTTTAAAATATCTGATAAATCTTTAGCAACAGCCTCAGGATTTTTTATTTGACCTGGGACCACAACTAATGAGACTGTTGTAATATTGCTTGCTAGAACTTCACCATTTCGATCGACAATTAGTCCTCTATCAGCTTTTATTGGCAGTTCTCTACTCCACAAACTCTCAGCAAGTGTATTTAATTTTTTATAACTAAAAACTTGAATATAAAAAACCTTAATAATTATAGCTAACAATATCATAATACATACTAAAAAAACAAATCTTATTCTTTCGTGAATGCTAGAGAAAAACATAAAATCACCTAAGTAATTATATGAATAGTAAAAAATAATAGAAGTATAGTATCATTGAGTAAGAAAAAACACCAACAAGAGTTGGTATTTTAAACTACTTAGTTCCAAATATTCTATCGCCAGCATCACCTAAACCTGGAACAATATATTTGTTTTCGTTTAGATGTTTATCAATACTTGCTACGATTACTTGAACATCTTCATGCTTACTTTCTACTGCCTTTATTCCTTCTGGTGCAGCAATAATGCATAAGCACTTTATTTTTTTGACACCTTTTTCTTTTAGAAGTTCGATGGCATCTATTAAGGATCCTCCAGTTGCTAACATTGGGTCAATTATGATTACTTCTTTATGTTCAATATCCTTTGGAACTTTAAAGAAATAATTAACTGGCTCAAATGTTTCTTCATCACGATACATCCCGATATGACCAATCTTGGCATTAGGAATTACACTCGTAACCCCTTCAACCATGCCAAGTCCAGCACGTAAGATAGGTACAAAAGCATAATCATTCTCATTAATTTTAAATGTTTCCATTTCTTCAATTGGTGTTTTTATTTTTGTTTTGTAACTTTTAGCATCTTTTAGAGCTTCATATACTAACAAAACAGAAATTTCTTTTATTAATTCTCTAAATTCTTTTGTTCCTGTATTTTCATCTCTTAATATGGCTAGTTTATGCGTAATTAAAGGATGATTTAAACAAATTGTCTTCATTATTTTTGGCCTTTTTTCTTTGGAGTTTTTTCGCTACCTAAAAATAAATTTAGAAGTATTCCAATGATTGCTGCAAGACTCATACCAGAAATAGTAACTGATAAATCTCCACTTACGATAGATATTGCAGCTCCACCTAAACCTAAAACTAACATAGTAGACGCTACTACAACATTTTTAGGATTTTCAAAATCTATTTGATTTTTAATTAAAACTTTTAGCCCATTAACTGCGATAAAGCCATAAAGCAGTAATGATACTCCTCCTAAAACAGCGTTTGGAATAGTTGATACTAATGCTGTAAACTTACCAAAGAAACCTATAACAATAGCAATTATGGCAGCAAGACCAATAACCCATACAGATGCTACTTTAGTCATACCTACAACACTTGTATTTTCACCATATGTTGTATTAGCAGGTCCACCTATTAGGCCTCCGACAAAGGTTGCAAGACCATCACCCATTAAAGTTTTATCAAGTCCTGGGTCAGTAAGTAAGTCTTTACCAATTATATTACTTAGTGATGTATGATCTCCAATATGTTCACACATTGTAACTAAAGCGATTGGAGCAATTGTAAGTAAAGCACCAAAGTTTAGTGAGTAATCTTTAAATGGTAAGATAAATTCTGGAAGGCTTAAGAAACTTGCCTCCGCAACTGGCGTAAAATCGATTATTCCTAGTATTACAGCAGCAATGTAACCTGCAACTATTCCTACTAGGAAAGGAATAATTTTTAAGAAGCCTTTAGATTTTGTCATAATAATTGCTGTTACTAAAAAGGCAACTAAAGCAACAACTAAAGATTTCCATTCTAGAGCGGCACCTGTGTTTAATCCAATTTGACTTATGGCAGATGGGGCTAGACCTAAACCAATTACCATAATCATTGGGCCTATTACTACTGGTGGCAATAATTTATTTAACCAGTTCTTACCTATAAACTTAATAATAATAGCAACTATCATATAGATTAGACCTACTACCATTACGCCAGTTAAAGCACCACTTATGCCACCTTTTAAGTAAGCAGCAGCCATTGGTGTTATGAAGGCAAATGAACTACCTAAATAAACTGGTGATTTTCCTTTCGTACATAAAATATAAAGTAATGTTCCAACTCCAGATGCTACTAAAGCAACAGGAATAGTTAGAACTGTTTCGCCTGCAGCACTATTTACTAGTATAGGCACTAATATTGTCGCACCAAACATGGCGAATACATGTTGAATTGCTAAGATTATCCATTTAGCAATTGGTGGTTTTTCGTTAATACCGATAACCATTTTTTCGTTTTCCATATTCTTTTCCTCCTATTTTTGCATGAAATAAAAGAAAAGAAGGTAATCCATTAAAGAATAACCTTCTTAAATACAATATTTAACAAATAGTAAAACAGAAAATAATAGGCCTACGCCATTTAATTTTTCACCTATGATTCCGTTTTTAACTCTTTGTCTCTTCATATTCACACCTTAATCTAATTTTAA
>CAYMVR010000070.1:0-1632 GCA_964393945.1 uncultured Muribaculaceae bacterium
AAAGTCGTTGTTTAATTGAGGATGAAGAAATCAGCGGTCCATGTGTTGTATGTGGCAAACCTGCTAAATATCGTTTATATTTTGGGCGCCAATACTAATACTTAATAGTCTAAAAAGGAATAAACTTCAAATATGAAAAAAGCATTGTTAATTATTTTTATATCGATTTTGTTATTATTAGTTGCTTTTCACATTTATGATGCTAATTACCATAAATATCGAGCTTGCCAAGATGGAGATACTTCCAAGTGGCAAAGTCGTTTAAGCAATAGTAAATCTTATCAATTGGCATTGGATAATACAGGGAAACCAATTTTTAGAGATCCCAATCGTGCTTTCAAACAATTAAAAAAAGATTATAAGATGGCTCTAAAAGAGATAAAAAGGCAATACAAGATAACATTTAACATAAACAAATATAATTACAAATCATATTATAATTTAAGTTGGCAACTTGTTACAAATGATAAAAAATTACAGGAGCAATGCCTAGATATTTCTTATATTTTAGGAATATATGAAAATAGTATCTTAAAGTATTGAAAAAATTATTTTTGAAAATACCTAGAAAAAAATACCAAAATTACAAAAATTTCTAAACTATAAACTCTAAAATTCGCCATAATATTAAAGGGTGAAGAAATATGAAAAAGTTTATAGTTTTTTTAACAATTTTTGCCATGTCGCCATTCCAAGTTTTAGCTTATTCTGATGAAGTAATACTAGGTGGTAATACAATTGGAATTGATATAAAAACTCCGGGAGTGATGGTAATAGGATTCTATAAAGTAGAAGGCTCATACCCTAAAACTGAATTAAAAGAAGGGGATTACATCATAAAAATTAATGATAATAAAATTGACAATGTTAAATCATTAACGGAAAATATTGAAAAAAATATAAATGATAATAATGAGATAGATATAACATATGTAAGAAACGGTAAAGAGAATAAAACTAACTTAAAACTAATTAAATCTGGAAGTATGTACAAAACGGGTTTATATGTTAAAGATAGTATAACAGGAATTGGCACACTTACATTTATTGATCCTGAGTCTAACACTTATGGTGCTTTAGGTCATGAGATAACCGAGTCAAACACTTCAAAAATTATTGAAGCCGAAACTGGCACTATATTCAAAAATAGTATAAAAAGTATTGAAAAAAGCTTAGATGGTTCCCCAGGAAGTAAAAATGCTAAATTTTATTATAGTACTAAATATGGTGATTTAAGTAAGAATACTAAATATGGTATATATGGCTCATATAGTTCAAAATATGATAAAGATAAACTTATTGAAGTAGCGGATAAAAGTGAAGTTAAAATTGGCCCTGCAAAAATCTATACTGTGTTAGATGGTGAAAATATTGAAGAATTTGATATAGAAATTACTAAAATAAATGAGAATAGTGATACTAAAAATATTACATTTGAAATAACTGATAAAAAACTACTTGAGGCAACTGGAGGAATTGTTCAAGGCATGAGTGGATCTCCAATTGTTCAAAATGGTAAACTAATTGGGGCTGTTACGCATGTAATCACTGATAATGTAAAATCGGGTTATGGCTTATTTATAACAACCATGCTAGAAGAAAGTGAAAGGTAACTTAAAAAGTTATCTTTTT
>CAYMVR010000070.1:1732-5138 GCA_964393945.1 uncultured Muribaculaceae bacterium
ATCTCGACAAATACCCCCTAAATGTGATATCATATTAATGATAGGGAAGTGGATTTATGTCTAGAACTACTTTTATCTTAATTGGAGTATTATATTACATTCTAACTATAGTAACTATTATAGTTGTTTTGAATTTCATTAATAAAAAAGAAACTAAGAAATATAAAGATGAAATTACTTCTTTAGAAAGAGATAAAAATCTAATTGTTAATGCCTCAATTTTATCAGAATTAAATAAAGTTAACGCTTTAATAAATAATGAAGTTATGCAAAAAAAATATGACAATTGGTGCTCTAGATTAAAAGAAATAAAGGAAGTAGAAGTACCAAAGATTACTGATGCCCTAGTAGAAATTGAAACTTCTTTTGATGAACATGATTATAAAACCATAGAGAAAAAGGCTGCTGCCCTTGAACTTCAAATCGCTTATGTTAAAACTAAATCTAATTTTTTATTAGATGAGATTAAAGAAATTACTTTAAGTGAAGAAAAAAATCGAGAAACAATTACCAAATTAAAGGCCGAATACCGGGCCATTTTAACCAAATACAATTCTAATAAAAATGATTATAGTGAAGTAGAAAAACCTCTAGAATTACAATTTGAAAATGTAGATAAACTATTCAGTGCTTTTGAACTTGCCATGGATAAAAATGAATATACTGAGGTCGGAAAGATTGTTAAAGCCATAGATGATACTATTGGTAACTTAAAAGTAGTCATTGAAGAAGCTCCTTCCATCATCATTATGGGCAAAAAACTTATTCCTGCTAAAGCTGAAGATATAAATAAAATTAGTGCTAGAATGGAAAAAGAGGGATATAACTTAGAGTATCTAAATATTCCATATAACATTAAAGAAGGCGAAAAGAAAATAAATGATGTTTTCCAAAGATTAAATGTTTTAAATCTTGAAGATAGTGTTTTTGAATTGAAGACAATCTTAGATTATTATGATTCTTTATATCATAATTTTGATAAAGAAAAACTATCTCGCAAAATATTTGACGACTTTCAAAGAAGTATTTTAATCAAAGCTACTAAGATAGGTAAAATAAGCAATGACTTAAATAAAAAGATTGATGATTTAAAATATAGTTATGATTTAAGCGAGGAAGACTTAGAAGTATTAGAAAGTATTAGCACCGAAATAGAAGAAATAAAACAAGATTACCACCGCGTAGTGGAACTTCATCGCCGTAAAACTATGGCTTATTCTCGACTTGCCAAAGAAATGGAAATAGTAAATTCCAAATTGCTTAAAACTGAAGAAAAATTAGAACAAACACTAAGAAGTTTAGCTTCTCTAAAAGAAGATGAAAAACGTGCAAGAGAACAACTAGATGAAATGAAACGCATTTTAAATATGGCTAAAACCAATATGAAAAGTTATAAATTACCAATATCACCAAAAAACTTTTATGTTGAATTATCCGAAGCTGCCGAATCTATTAATGATATGGTTAAAGAACTAGACAAAAGACCTATTTCTATTAAAACTCTAAATACTCGTGTGGATACTGCTAGAGACTTATGTTTAAAAGTATTTAATACTACTAAAGAAGCAGTAAAAACAGCCAAAATGGCTGAAACCGCCATTCTTTATGGTAATCGTTATCGGGCAGTTCATAAAGATGTTGAAATTGGGCTTATTAAAGCAGAAAATTCTTTTTATAAAGGCAACTTTAAACTTAGTTTAGAGCAATCTATAAATGCCATTAATATAGTGGAACCAGGTATTCATAAACGTTTAATTGAGGAATATAAATGAAAACACTAAAAGAATACATTAAGAATAGTAAAAAAGAAGAAATATATGATTATTATAAAATAATTGTATCTAAACCTAAAATATACGAGCAAGTAACTAGAAACGAAATGTATGAGGCTATTATTGCTCTTTATAAAGAAGATCCTGAAGAGATATTAAAGCTTTGTATGTTAGAAGAAATAGAAATATTAAGAATGCTTTTAAAAGAAAATAATCATATTAATAATGGTGGTTATATCGAATATATTATGTATAAAAACTTGAGAAGTCATTTACTCATTTTAGATGATGAAGAAACAGATATGCAGTATATACCATCAGACTTAATTAACTATATTAAAATGGCTTTAAACTTATATAATGAAGAAGTGTATTCTCTAAAAGATGTAACTGATAGTGTTCTAATTGGTTTAATTAGAATTCATAATACTATAAAACTAATAGATTTAGTAACTATATTACCTATATATTATGTCAATATGACAATGAAAACACTAAAAGAATATATTAATCATAACCCCAAATTAAAAGATAAGATTAAAATAATTCGTTATCAAAAAGAAGAGTACGTTATATCTTTAGAGTATTACTATTATAAAGATATTATAAAACTTCAAAATAAAAACTTTAAATATAAAAGTTATACCTTAGAATCAGTAATAAGTATTGGTAAATATGGCATGAATTTATTTAAGGAAGAACTATTTAAATTTCTAAGCTTTTTAGAAATGCATCTCCATCCTAAATATATATTAAGTGTTATTGAAGAAATAGTCATATATTGTGGATTTGATATGAATAGTGAAACTACTTTAAAAAGCATTGCAGATAATATAGACGAGTTATATAAGGAAATAACAAGTGTTACAAATTATTTTCCTATATGGATTTATAATGGTAATGACCAAGATAGTTTAAAAGAAAATATAATTTTACCTGACAAAAATGACCCATGTATATGTGGTTCAGGTAAAAAATTTAAAAATTGTTGTCGTAAATTCTATAAATAATCTTTTTTAAGTATAACATGTATGATATAATAATCCCCTACAGAAAGGGGATATTTTTATGTCCTACCATACATATTTTAAAGAAATACCAGATGATTTAAGCGTAGAAGAAAAAGCCAGATTAATCAAAGAAAATGCAAATATTGCTATACGTTTAAGAAATGAAATAAATGCCTTTAAAATATCCTCTACAGCTCCCATAGAAGATGAATTAGAAGCGACCCTTACTCCTACTCCTACTAGTATATCTAAGTCTCATCAAGTTGAGATCCACATTCAAAAAGCTTATCACTCTTTAAGCCTCTTATCCATAACGGGTCTAAGTGAAGAAACTATATCAATTAAAATAAAAAGCATAGTAGATGCCAATAAATTAAGTGCTTTAGAAATAGATAAAATAAAGCTTTTATTATATCAAGATTATCTTTTATATTCTAAAATGTATCTAGAATCACATCCAACAGAACAACATGAAATAGAAAATCAAATTGCAAGTTTAATGGCAAAAATTTATATTTTAGATGATTTATCAGAGGAAGAAGACTTATCAGAAGAAGAAATAGCGGAATTTGAAAAAGAAACGTCTAATAATTTATTTTTTTTACTTACTGAGAGTGGTAATAA
>CAYMVR010000071.1:0-5137 GCA_964393945.1 uncultured Muribaculaceae bacterium
AATCTTTTTTTGGTTTTTTTAGGATCAATCAATTTTTCCGTAATAGGCAGTTTAATTTTGGGGGCATAATCATTTCTAACTCCAAAAATTATAACCCTTTCTCGATTTTGTGGAACTCCATAATTTATAGCATTTAATACATTATAATATATTGTATATCCCTTACCAATTGATTCAATGTCTTTTATAATCATTTCAAGAATTTTACCCTTTTCCATATTTTCTAAGCCTTTAACATTTTCTAACAATATAAACTTTGGATTTTTAATTTTAATCATTATTAGAACTTGCAAATAAAGATAATTTCTTTCATCCTCCATACTTCTATTGATATTAGCAATTGAAAAGCCTTGACATGGAAATCCTCCTATAACTATATCTGCATCAGGTATTTCTTTTTTTAATTTTTTTTCTTCTTGATTAAGATAGTCTAATATATCTCCTCTTATAATTTTATGTTGATTAAATTTATTAAAATTTTCTTCGTAAGTATCAACTGCATATTCATCGAAATCATTCGCCCACACAATTTTGTGACCAGCTAAAGAAAAGCCTAAATCTAAACCTCCTGCACCTGAAAACATTGAAATAACTTTCATTGACTATCCCCATCCTTAACTAATAAATATTATAACACAATTTTCTATCTTTTTTTCATTTAATTAAGGGTATTTCATTTTTTTAAAATTCAAAGTAAGCTATATAATATTTTAGTATATGATAATCTTATAGTTGAAGTCGTTTTTATAAAACACTTTACATGGTTTCATTTTGTCTGTGAACTTTACTGCAAAAATTATTAAAAAGATGCAATTTTCTATAAGATAAAAAAACTATTAACAACGTTTTATTTTGTTAATAGTCTGTGAACTTTTCTGTTCTTTTAATTTTAGTATGATTATTCGTTCTATTTCTGGTTAGCTTTAATTGTTGCTTGAGCAGCAGCAAGTCTAGCAATTGGAACTCTGAATGGAGAACATGATACATAATCTAATCCAACAGATTCACAGAATTCGATACTTGCTGGATCTCCTCCGTGTTCACCACAAATACCTAAATGAATATCTTTTCTAGTTCTACGACCTTTTTCTGCCGCAATCTTAATTAATTGTCCAACACCTTCAGTATCAACTTTGGCAAATGGATCTGATTCAAAAATATTTTTGCTATAGTAATCATTTAAGAATTTACCAGCATCATCTCTTGAGAAACCATAAGTCATTTGAGTTAAGTCGTTTGTTCCAAATGAGAAGAATTCAGCATATTCAGCAATTTTATCTGCTAAAAGTGCTGCACGTGGAATTTCAATCATGGTTCCAACATGATATGTGATATCGCTATTTTGCTCTTTAATGATGGCATCAGCTGTTTCACAAACAATATTTTTTACATATTGAAGTTCTTTTGGATCTCCTACTAATGGGATCATAATTTCTGGAGTAATCTTTGTTCCTTCTTTAGATACGTTAATAGCAGCTTCAATAACAGCTCTTGTTTGCATTTTAGCAATTTCTGGATAAGTTATAGCAAGTCTACAACCTCTATGTCCCATCATTGGATTGAATTCTTTTAATGAATCAATTCTACTCTTTAATGATTCAAAACTCATGCCTAAAGCATCTGCTAAAGGTTTAATTTCTTCGTCAGTATGAGGTAAGAATTCATGTAATGGTGGATCTAGATAACGGATAGTTACACTAAATGGTGCCATAGCTCTAAATAATCCTTCAAAGTCATCTCTTTGATATGGTAAAATATCCTCTAAGGCCTTTTCTCTTTGTTCAACTGTTTCTGCAGTAATCATTTTACGGAAATTGAAGATTCTTGATTCTTCAAAGAACATATGCTCTGTACGACATAGTCCAATACCTTCTGCACCAAATTTTCTTGCTTGTTCAGCATCTTTTGGAGTATCAGCATTAGTTCTAATTTTTAATCTTCTAATTTCATCTGCCCAACTCATAAATGTTTCAAAATCACCACTGATAGTTGGTTCTTCAGTTTTGATTAAGCCATCATATACTTTACCAGTTGAACCATCTAAGCTGATTTCATCACCTTCATGATATACTTTGCCACTTGCAGTTGTAAGTGTTTTAGCATCTTCATCAATTTTTAATTCGCCACAGCCAGATACACAGCATCTACCCATACCACGAGCAACAACAGCAGCGTGTGATGTCATACCTCCACGGATAGTTAAAATACCTTCAGCATGATTCATTCCTTCAATATCTTCAGGACTTGTTTCTAGACGAACTAAAATAGTTTTTTCGCCAGCCTTAGAATGTTCTGTTACAGATTCTGCTGTAAAATAAATTTTTCCAGCTCCAGCACCTGGTGATGCAGCAAGACCTGTTGCGATAACTTCGCCACTCTTTAACGCATCTGCATTAAACATTGGGTGAAGTAAACTGTCTAATTGTTTAGGTTCAACTTTTAATAAGGCTTCTTCCTTAGTAAGCATTCCTTCAGAAACTAAATCAACTGCTATTTTTAGTGCAGCAGTAGCTGTTCTCTTACCATTTCTTGTTTGAAGCATGAATAACTTACCATTTTCGATAGTAAATTCCATATCTTGCATGTCTTTGTAATGAGTTTCTAGAGTTTTCGCTATTCTAGCAAATTCATTATATACATCTGGCATAACACTTTCAAGAGTAGAAATTGGTTGTGGTGTACGAATACCTGCAACAACATCTTCACCTTGAGCATTAATTAAATATTCGCCATATAATTTTGGTTCTCCTGTAGCAGGATTTCTTGTAAACGCAACACCTGTTCCAGAAGTTTCTCCACGGTTTCCATAAACCATTTCTTGAACGTTAACTGCTGTTCCCCATGAACCTGGTATATCGTTCATTCTTCTATAATAAATTGCTCTTTCATTATTCCAGCTTCTAAATACAGCTGTTACAGCTTCGATTAATTGAACTTTTGGATCTTGTGGGAAATCTTCACCAGCAATCTCTTTATAAATTCTTTTGAAATCTTCTGTTACTTCTACCATATCTTCTGCTGATAAATCAGTATCAAATTTGGCTCCTTTTTCTTCCTTTATTTCATCTAGGCGACGTTCAAAACTTGCTTTAGGATAGCCTTTTACAACATCGGCAAACATTTGAATAAATCTACGATATGAATCGTATACAAATCTTTTATTATTAGTAGCTTCTGTGAATCCTACTGCTACTTCATCATTTAATCCTAAGTTTAAAACTGTATCCATCATACCTGGCATACTTGCTCTAGCACCGCTTCGAACACTTACTAATAATGGATTTTCTTTATCTCCTAAAGTTTTTCCTGTAATTTTCTCTAATTCGCTTAATTTAGCATAAATCTCTTCTTTGATAGATTCATCTATTACTTCTTTATCTTCGTAATATTTATTACAAGCTTCAGTGGTAACAGTAAATCCTCTTGGAACAGGAAGACCAATTGAAGTCATTTCTGCTAAGTTAGCGCCTTTGCCCCCTAATAAATCTCTCATGTCTTTATTACCTTCTGAAAAAAGGTATACATATTTTTTTCCCATATTTGCCTCCTTAAAAATGGTTACGAATTTATTATAACAGATGGCAATAGTAACGACAAGGACTCGCATTCTATTTGACAAAACTTATACAATTTTGACCATTTTTTTGCCAAAAATAAGAGTGGTTTTATTTACCACTCCATATTTCATACCAATTTTTTAAATTAGATAAGCCATCTCCTGCAATATCTTTTATTAAATCAAATGTTAGCCCAAAATTGGTTTTTAATTCTTGAAAGCCGTTTTTAGCACTGGTACATAAATCACTATTGCTATTACAAATGCTGGTTGTTAGAGTTAAATAGGATTTTAGAATTTCACTTTTTATATTAGTATATATTTTATTTGCTCCCCTTGAAATTGTCTCTTTATATCCTGGAAAGTAATTTTCTATTTTTGAATCGAAGTATAAAGCCATTTTTAAAACATTTAATTTAGCAGCATTGGTGAGTTCATTAAAAGTATGGCCCTTTATTTTTCCTCCATAAAAAAGAAAATCGACCACTGTTATAAAACCGTTTTTAACACTATCTTTAATGGATGTAGCATTAAATTCATTATTTAAAGTGTTCATATAACTCATTACTTCGGCATCAGCATTTTTGGATGTGGTACTAGGATTCGTATTTAAAGAAGGATTTTTTATTTCTCCATTAGAGCTAGTCTCATTAGAAGATGGATTCTTTATTTCATCACTCGGATTCGTTACATCAGTTGATGGATTTTTTATTTCATCATTATTTTTATCGGAAGTATTTTCTTTTTCTGTAATTAGTTCTTCATCACTAATTTTAATTTTTTTAGGATTTTCGTTATTATCTAAATCATTTTTATAATATTTAAATAATACTTCATCACCAACAGCGTACTCTCCTTTAACATTAGATATTAAATAGTTTTCGTTATTGGAGTTAATAATGACATAACTACTATCACTTATAATAACCTCACCTTTTATTTCTTCAAGAATATTATTTTCTTTAGTGCTAACTAAGTAAAAAATAACGATACAAGCACAAATAAATAATACAGCAAGAATACATAGAGCAATATTTTTACTATTTCTTTTAATAAATTCCATAGGTACCTCTTATTTCTTAATTATATTTATAAATTTTAAAACTTTCTTATGAGTTAAAATAAATCTTTTAATTGAAGTTTCATTTTTTAGATAACTACATTTAGTCCAATTCTTATCAATACTTTTTAAATAAATATAAACAGCATCAATAAACTCATCACGGACTTCTTTATCCGGAATAAAGCGACTATTTTTTAAATATGGCATTAATATTTTAACAAATAAATTTGTCTTTTCAACATATTCATGACCAACAAGTTCTTTATTTATTATACCACATATTGTAATTATATCAAAAATACGCTTATCTCTAGTCATTGTTTCGCCACTTTTTTTCATAACGTAATGAAATAAATAATCACTTGTAAAACTCACTTTTTTAGAATCTCTAATGGCTCTTACAACTACTGGAGCATCTTCGTATTTAACGTATAAAGGAAATCTATTATTTGTTTTTTTAAAAAGTTCACTTCTGTATATTTTATTCCATGGAGCTAGATTTATTTTACTTAATAAAT
>CAYMVR010000072.1:0-5121 GCA_964393945.1 uncultured Muribaculaceae bacterium
ACTTAAAACTATCATACTTCCTATGATAATCTTTTTTCTTTTATCTTTCTTTATTGTTTCTAATTTCATTATTTATCCCTTCTTAAGTTCTAAATAATGAGGCCTCAATTATATTAGAAATTTATCATTTATGATTATATTATAGCCTAATTTCGGCTATATGTCAATAGACTTAATTTGGCTATGATATTATCTTATTGGTGAAAATAATGAATAGATTAAAAGAACTAAGAGAGGATAAAGATCTCTTACAAAAAGATGTCGCAAAAGAACTGAATTTAAGCCAGAGAGGTTATTCTCATTATGAAACTGAAGATACAAATATACCTATTGGAATTTTAAATCAACTTGCAGATTATTATAAAACATCTGTGGATTATATATTATGTAGAACTGATGAGAGAAAACCTTATCCTAAAAGTATTTTGAAGTAATTGAAAAAAGAAGTTTATTATGAATTCTTTTTAAGTTAATTCGTTTGTTATTTCTATGAAAATATCTAAAGATATTTCTTCTGCTCTAACATGAAGAGTAATTTTATTCAGTTATTTCTTCTATAGCATTTTTACTATTCTTATAAAAATGTGGAATAAGTTCTTCTATTAGTTTTTTGTCTATGTTAGCATCTAATTCGGATAAATAATTATCCTTTTCTATTTCTGCAAATTTTATATTTTGATTGTTGTTTATATCTACTAAAAAAACATATTTATTGTTATTATAGTTTATTTTACTTATTACTATATATTTATTATTATCACTTAATGTAATTATATCTTGGTACTCAATTTCCATTTTTATCTCGATTTCCCGTTTTCTTCTTGAAATTTTAAATCATCAATAGCAGCTGCTAATTCTTCCCTAAGCATTTTTAAATTTTTTTTAGATGAAATAACTTCTGGAAAAGCGAGGCAGGCTCCTATTGCTCCTGTTATGGTGGCCATTATTGAAGCAAAAAACATTACGTCCTTAAATCGTATTGTCATATAAGATTTAAGTGTTAATGTATTTTCTGATATAAAATCCTTTATTATATTGCTTCCAAAATAACCAATTCCTAAGACTCCTAATCCAATTGCAAATGCACAAGCCGCTGATATTAATTCCATATCAAAAGTATGGTTTTCGGACATTTCTATACTTTTTTCAATTTTTTGAATTTTAAGTTTTTTTCTATGTATATTAGGATCGTTAGGCTGCTCAAAAACATTTTCGTTATCATATTGCATAAGTTTTCTCTCCTTAAAATTAATGATATTATACATTAAAAAATATAAAACGTCAATTTGTGATGAATATAAACGTTTTTATCAAAATATTTTTATTATGTAGTATTGCTATTATATTATTGGATTTATTTGGCTATTTCATTTGTTATTTCTATAAAAATATCTAAAGAAATTTCCTCAGCTCTAACTGTTTCTGATAAATTATGTTTTTGTAAGACATTATTTATTTTATTCCAATTGTAATCTTTTAAATTATTTTTTAATGTTTTTCTTTTTAATTTAAAGGAATCTGTTATTAGTTTAAATAATAATTCTTCTTTAACTTGTGGTTTTTCTTTTTTTCTTTTAAAGTTAATTACAGCACTATTTACTTTAGGCTTGGGGTCAAAGCATGTATTTGGTACATCAAATAAATAGTTTATTTCAAAATAATAATTTAAATATACTGTTAATGAACCATAACTTTTGCTTCCAGGTTTAGCTGAAAAACGTTCGCCAACTTCTTTTTGAACTAAAAGGCTCATACTCTCTAATTTTTCTAATTCGATTATTTTTTTAATTATTGGTGTTGTTATATAATAAGGAATGTTTGCGATTATATATAAGTTGTTATATGTAATATTTTTTATATCTTCATTTATATTTGACGCTAAAATATCATTATAAATAATCTTTGTTTTATCGTTGTTATATTCTTTTAAAATTGGTTCCATTCTTTTATCTATTTCGTAACATACTAAATATGATTCTTTTTTTTGTAAATATTTAGTTAGTGCACCTTTTCCTGGGCCTATTTCAATTATTAAATCATTAGTTGTGGTGGTAATGGAATTTGCTATTTTTTGGAGTATGGTTTCGTCTGTTAAAAAATTTTGACCTAGACTTTTTTTAGCTTTTATATTATCCATTTTCTTATTTTTTCCATCCTATTCTTAAAACATCATAAGTTATACTACTTCTTCCAATATATTTAGCAGCATACTCTTCACTTGGTGATAAAAAGTCGATATCATTTCCTAAAACACCACGATCAAGAACGATAGCAATGACAGGTTCATCACTTATTTTTTTACTATTAAATCTAATAATGGTTCCACATGGTAAGTTCTTACTTGATGCGACAATATTAATTTCTCCATAAGTTTTATCTTCATATGTTGTTCTTCCATTACTTAAATCAAGTGATGACATACATGCTAGTCTTCCCGTACATAATGGACAGAATGCTCCATATCCTGTTAAATCTCCGGTATAACTATCTAGAGATCCCCATAAATATGTTTGAAGAGCTTCTTCATTTCTTTTTTCTTCTTCTTCCTTATTTATGAATATTGCCATTGTTGATAGATTGATGTTTTTATTTAAATTTTCATTATTACTATATGTTTCTATTTTAGAACTTGATGTCTTTAAAACCAATAATATCATAGTTAAAATGCATATTTGAATTGTTTTTTTTATGATAAAGATTTTTTTACCTTTCATTTTTTCACCTCAAGTGCTTGGCTAAAAACATAATATCATAAACATACCTAAATGTCAAAAACTCGCTTAATATTTTCATTGGTAATTATTGATAATTCGCTTTTGGTTATATCTTTTAAATCGCATATAAATGAGGCTATATCATTAACGTGAGCTGGTTTGTTTTTCTTTCCTCGGTTTGGCTCTGGAGTTAAATAAGGGCTATCTGTTTCTAAGACAATATTCTTTAAATCAAGTTTTGATATGACTTCTTTTAATTTAGAATTTTTAAATGTTATAACACCATTTATACCTAATAAAAATCCCATCTTAATATAAATATTGGCTGTTTCATAAGAACCTGAAAAAGAATGGATAACGCCTGTTACTTTATATTTTTTAAGACTATTAATTGTATCTTCAGTTGCTTCTCTAGAGTGAACTATAACGGGTAAATTATAAGTTTCCGCCAATTTTAATTGAATCTCAAATAGTTCTATTTGTCGTTCTTTATTTTCTTTTGTATAGTGGTAATCTAAACCTATTTCACCTATGGCAATAATTTTATTATTACTTAAATTGTTTTCTAAATCTCTTAAATCTTCTTTTGTATAAGTGTCTACAAATTCGGGATGAATGCCAATTGCTCCATACATATTAGGGTATATGCTGGTTAGTTCTAATACCTCATCATTACTTCTTTTATCACAACCATTATTTATAACTTTATTTATTCCATTTTTCTTAGCATTATCTAAAACACTTTTTATATCATCATAATACTCTTTTGAAATATGACAATGGGTATCTGTAAACATGTTAATCACCAATATTCATTATAATTTAAAAAATATTTAAGTTCAACTTAAATATTCTTAGTTCTGGTTCTTTTTATTATATCATTATAATGATTATAAAATTCTTTGGCTTCTGAATTACTACTATTTTTTAAGCATTGTAGTGCATTGGTTTCTTCTTTAATAAGTGGGGTAATGTAAAACAATGGAGGTATTAACGTTTTTCTTGCAGTACTTTGGTAATTATTTATGATATTTATGATGTTAAATAAGAATATATCTAAATCCCAAATAGTTGTTATATCGAATTTTCCTGTTGCTAGGATATGATAAGCTCTGGTATGGTTTATTAAGTGTTCAATTGAATATGTATTATCTTGTAGAGAAATAGTGAATGTATCTAATATACTTGTGGAATTCATTTGTAAGATTTTAATTTGAAAGTTACCTTTAATTACTTTATCTTGTAAGAAAGTAAACTCGCCATCTAGAACTATGTTTGGTGCGATAGTTATACTAAATCTAAAATATGTTTCTAGATGATTTTGATAATGTCTAAATTCTACACTTTTTTGAAACGTATTATCACTATGTTCGACCATGTGTATTAAGGTTAACTTACTATCGTTATAGTGACAAAAAAATGTTTTTCTTTCTTTTTTGGTATCTCCTTCATTTATTGTACTACTTACTACCATAAACTCCACCCTACTATATCATTTTAGCATATTTCTTTTATTTTAGTAAAGATTATAAGTAAAGTTTTAGTATAGTTTTTTCTTTTTTAAGTTGTTTAATTCTTTTATCTGTTATAATTATATTGGAGGATTATTATGACTATATATATTGGGGCAGATTATCGTGGGAAAAATTTGGAAAGTGAAATTATTAATTATTTGACATCTTTAAATTATGATGTCATTAAACCTTTTAGTGATGATAGAGAAATTAATGATTACACTGATTTTGCCTTTATCGTAGGCGAAAAAGTAAGTGAAAATAAAAATTCTTTAGGTATTCTTATTTGTGGATCTGGCAGTGGTGTTTGCATTGCGGCGAATAAAGTAAAAGGCATTAGGTGTGTTAGAGCTGCGAGTGTTAATGATGCTTTCTTAGGTAGAGATCATGATGGAGCAAATATACTTGCTCTTGGTAGTGAGATAACACCTGATATCAACCTAGTTAAAGAAATAATTGATACTTTTATTAATACACCAGAGCCTACACTCGAAAGAAGAGTTAAAAGATTTCTTCAGATAAAAAAATATGAGGATGAACACTAATGAGAATAGAAGTTTATTTATATACTTTCTTTACTTTAATGTCTATATTTATATTTAATGGTGTTAATTTTAATCAATTTATGAAAAAAAATAAGGAGATAGAAGCTAAATTGCTTGTTTTATCTCTTAGTTTTGCTCTTAGTTATTTACTTACTAATTTTGTAATGGGTTTTATTGGAAAATAAAAAAGGCTATATCTCTATGAACATATATCTATCATAGTTATTATAGTCTTTTTCTATGGTTATTTTAGCATTTGGAAAATACTTTAATGTAAATTCTTTGATAGCTTGTCCTTGTGTGGCACCTATTTCAAATATTATAGAACCAGATTTATTTAAGTAATTA
>CAYMVR010000073.1:0-5046 GCA_964393945.1 uncultured Muribaculaceae bacterium
AGTAAAGGAAGTGATTACAATGTGTGGAATTGTAGGATACATTGGTAAACAAAAGGCTTGTCCCATTTTAATAAATGGTCTTAAAGCTTTAGAATATAGAGGATATGATTCAGCAGGTATTGCTGTTTTAAAAGATAATAAAATAATTATTGCTAAAGAAAAAGGTAGAGTTAAAAATCTAGAAAATAAAAAAATTATACAGAATATAAATAGTACAATTGGTATTGCTCATACAAGATGGGCTACTCATGGTATTCCGAGTGAAGAAAACGCACACCCTCATACAGATAGTGAGAAACTATTTGCAGTTGTGCATAATGGTATTATCGAAAACTATCTGGAGTTAAAAAATTTTTTATTAAAAAAAGGTTATACATTTACATCTGAAACTGATACCGAGGTAATACCTAATTTAATTAATTATTATTATAAAAAAGAAAATGATGGATTAAAAGCACTAAAGTGCGCTTTAAAAGATTTAAAAGGAAGTTATGCTATACTTGTTTTATCGCCTTTATTTAAAGGCCTGTATGTGGCAAAAATGGGAAGCACTTTAGTTATTGGCAAAGGAAGTGGTGAAAACTTTATTGCATCCGATATTCCTGCTGTTTTAAATTATACGAGAGATTTTTACTTTTTAGATGATGGTGATTTAGCATATATATGTGATGATACAATAACTTTTTATAATAAAGATCTAGAAGTTATTAAGCATGAAAAAAAGACAATTGATTGGGATATAAATGCTGCAGATAAAAACGGATACGAAGACTATATGTTAAAAGAAATCTTTGAACAACCACGTGCTATTAGTGATACAATCGCTGGTAGAATTATTAGTGATAGTGAAGAAGTAAACTTTTTAGATTTGAAAATTAAGACGGAAGATTTAAAAAGTATTAATAAAATATATTTAATTGCTTGTGGTACGGCAATGCATGCTGGTAAAGTAGGTAAAAATATTATTGAAGAATTAACTAATATTGTTACAATTGTAGATGTGGCTAGTGAATTTCGTTATAATACGCCAATAATTGATAATCATACTCTTTGTATCTTTATTAGTCAATCTGGTGAAACTGCAGACACTATCGCAGCTCTTAAGCTTGCCAAATCCAAAGGCGCTAGAACCATGGCAATTACAAATGTAATTGGTTCTTCGATAACGAGAGAAGCAGATGACACAATATATACTCACGCTGGGCCAGAAATTGCGGTTGCTAGTACTAAGGCTTATGTTTCGCAAGTTGTTGTTCTTGCTTTACTTGGAATGCATTTTGCAGAACTTCTCGACACAAAGAATAAAAAAATTAAAGAACTTAAAAAAGATATTTTATCGATACCAGAAAAACTTAACTTAATATTAAAAGATGCTAAAGAGTATCAAAATTTAGCAAAAAACATGAAAGATACTCAAGATTGTTTTTACATTGGAAGAGGAAATGATTACAATACAGCCATGGAAGGATCTTTAAAACTTAAAGAAATATCTTATATTCATAGTGAAGCCTACCCAGCTGGAGAACTAAAACATGGCCCTATTGCTCTTATTGAAAAAGATTCTTTTGTTCTTGGAATAATTACCAATAATACAATTGCAGAAAAAACATTTAGTAATTTAGAAGAAGTTATAACAAGAGGTGCTAAGGTTATTTTAATTACTAACTGTGATATAGATAATAAAAAAATGACGATCTTAAAAATACCTGATATTAATACCCTTTTATCTCCTATTCTAGCAATTGTACCACTTCAACTTATTGCATATTATATTGCTAAAGAAAAAAATCTTGATGTTGATAAACCACGTAATTTAGCTAAATCGGTTACAGTAGAATAATTATAAAATTAATTTTAAAAAAAATAACCTGATATTAGGTTATTTTTTTAGTTCTTCTAATTCAATTAAATGTAATTCAAAGTTTTGTCGATCTTTTCTAGCAATGCTCTCTAATACAAGTCCACCTACAAATAATTGAATAGCAATAATTCCAAAGAAAGATGCAGCAATTAGTGATGGGAATTTTTCAACTAAACCAGTATCAATATATCCTATTAATGTTGGAATAAAGAAGCCAATACCAATTAAAAGACATATTAAGGAAAGAATTGTAAAAAAAGTAAAAGGACGATATTGTTTAAACAAGGAAGCAATTGTTTTTAAAACACGCATTCCATCACTTATAGTATTTAATTTAGAAACACTTCCCTCTGGACGGTCGCGATAATCTATTAAGACATTTTCTAATTTCATTTTCTTATCTAAAGCATGAATAGTCATTTCAGTTTCAATTTCGAATCCTCCAGATATAACTGGGAATGATTTAACAAAAGTTCTTGAAAAAGCACGATAACCAGTCATAATATCTCTAACATTACTCTTAAATGTTTTATTAACTAAAAATCTTACTAAAACATTTCCAAAATTGTGGAACATTCTTTTGTTTTCTGTAAAATAAGTACTAGATAAACGATCTCCTACAACCATCTCTGCTTTACCTTCTAAAATCATATCGCACATAGCAGGAGCATGTTCGGCAGGATATGTATCATCACCATCAGCCATTATATAACAATCGGCATCAATTTCGCGAAACATTCTTCTGATAACATTACCTTTTCCTTGCATATATTCATGTCTAACAATAGCTCCAGCTTTCTTAGCAATTTTGGCTGTATCGTCACTAGAGTTATTATCATATACATATATATCTGCATTAGGTAATTCCCTTTTAAAGTCTTTAACAACCTTTTCTATTGTCTTTGCTTCATTATAACATGGAATTAAGACTGCTATTTTACTCATATTTACCTCACTTCTAAATTCAGTTTAGCATAAAATATAAGACAAGTAAACATTTATTACGAATTTGTCATTTGATTATGTATAATACTCATGTTATAATTTTTATGGTGAATTAAAATGTATTTAATTATAGTTGGAATAATTTTATTATTTTGTTTTTACTTAGGAGTGCGAAAGAGTGTTAAATATAAAAGTTTTTTTAAATACTGTTTTATATCCTTTGCTATTTTATTAGTCTTAGAGTTTACTTTGTTTAATTTTAGATCTTATGAGTCAATGTTTTATAAAGAAATAATCCCTACCGAATTTAGTATTGGAGAAGGAATCGAAAGACAAAAAGATGGTTCTCTTATGGTTACAGGAGATAAATTAAATTATATTGAATTTAAAGGATTTAGTGGTCACATAAAGAATATATACATTGATTTAGATTCTGGTGATGGAAAAAATTTAACTGTCGATGCTTCTATTGGTTATACAGATGCAGCAAATTATAAATATGCATATGCTCAAAGTAGGTCTATTCCCGCTTTTGATAATAGTGATGGCGAATACTTAAAAATGCATTTATCGGGAAATACTAGAAGAATTAGAATTTATATTAACACAATCGAAGAAGAAGATACTTTTAGAGTAAACAAAGTATCGTTTAATAAACCTGTTCCTTTTACTTTTAGTATTCTTAGACCAATACTGATATTATCTTTATTAGTTTTAATCTATATTTTTAGACCAAAATCTTCTATTTATAAAATGACATTTAATGATATTAATGCTAAAAAATATATCTTTATTGCTTGTGGTTTAGAATTATTAGTTTTAGGTATCGTAAATCATTCCAATTTTTATTTTGTTAAAGAAGACTTTAAAACCAAACAACGTTATCAATATCAAATGCTTACAGAATCTTTCCTTAATGGGCACCCTTACTTAGACGAGGAACCTAGTGAGATTTTAAAAGGACTTAGAAACCCTTATGACAAAAGACTTAGACAAGAAGCTTTTAAAGACCAAGAAGAAGAAAGTTATATTTGGGATGCAGCATATTTTAATAATAAATACTATGTATACTTTGGTGTTGCCCCTGTAATTACTTATTACCTACCTTATTATGTTTTTACAGGCCATCATATCAAAACTTCTACTTGTATTTTTATTACGCTGATAGCAACTACAATTGGAATATTCTTATTACTATATCATTTATGCAAAAAATACTTTCCTAAAACGTCAGTTGGTATGTTTATAACTATTGCTCTTTTATTTATTAATGCTTGTGGACTTCTATCTATCGCAGGTAGACCTGACCATTATTCACTACCTCTTCTTATGGGTATTATGTTTAGTATTTATGGGTTATTCTGGTGGATTAAAGCAAGCGAGGAAAACTTAAATGCAAAATACTTATTTTTAGGAAGTTTATGTATGGCTGCAGTCGCTGCATGTAGACCGCAATTACTACTTACTAGTTTCTTTATATTTCCAATATTCTGGGGTGAAGTGAAAAAAAGAAACCTTTTAAGTAAATCTAGTATAGGTAAGACTATAGCACTTGTTCTTCCCTATATCGTAATTGCCCTACTACTTATGTGGTATAATTATATTCGATTTGGATCTCCATTCGATTTTGGTGCTAATTATAATTTAACTACTAATGATATGACAAAACGAGGATTTGTTTTAGGACGTATTCCTCTTGGTATATTCTATTATTTGTTATATCCAATTCAATTTATTCTTAAATTCCCATTCTTCCAAAGAAGTGGTGTTGCTACTAACTATATCGGTACTACTATTTATGAAGATATGGGAGCCGGATTTATTATTGTTAACTTGCTTACTTTATTTGGTATATTTATTTATAAATATAGACATGAATTTAAAAATAAAATGTTATATCAAATTGGTTTATTATCTGTAATATTTAGTTTTATAATTATTATTGCAGATACCCAAATGGCAGGTATATTACCTCGATATATTTGTGATTTTGGATATTTATTATATCTTGCTACTTCTTTAGTATTATTCCATGTCTTAAATAAAGAGTTAGATTCTAATAAAAAAGATATTCTACATAAGATTATATATATTTGTTTTATAATAGGTATTATTTATAATTTCTTATTATTATGTAGCGATAGTGTATTCATCCACTCTCAATTCTTCTTCTATTTAAGACGTTTATTTGAATTCTGGGTTTAATTAAGCATTAAAAAACCATCTTAGCGATGGTTTTT
>CAYMVR010000074.1:0-5041 GCA_964393945.1 uncultured Muribaculaceae bacterium
CCTTCTTTGTAATTCTTTTCACATACACGTTCAACATTTATAATACAAGATCTGTAGCATTGTTTGAATCTACTATCAAGCATTGAAAGTATTTCCTTCATTGTAAGATTAATACTATATTTATTAGTTGGAGTAACAATAGTAATTTTTCTATCTTCAGTATAAATATATATAATAGATTTATAATAAATACTAAGTTCAACATTATTAGCTTTATAAACAAACATTTTGTTATCAAAGTTTCTTCTTAATATAGCGTGTATTGCCTTTTTAAAATTTTTATCAAAATCATGAAATTTAACAATAAAATCAAAAATTTCATAAACACTCTTATGAGTACTTTCAAACATATTATCATGATTGGTAATGATGATAATCTCACTTTCATAATCAACATCACGAATTAACTTAGCGATATTAATACCACTAACTTTATCTCCGAGTTCTATATCTAAAATATATACCTTTCTAACATCAACATCTAATATTTCTTTTTTAAGTTTACTATCAAGTTTTGAAAATGAAAGTATCTCTTTTTCTCCCTCTACGCTTAATTCTAATAAATCTTTAATATGTTTAACTTCATTTGCGTCATCATCAACAACAATAAATTTTACCATATACAATCACTCCGCACTAGTTTACTATAAGTAATTATAGTATATATAGAAATTAAAGTCAAAAAAAACATGACGTTAAACATCATATTTTTTTACTTTAAGTAAACTATCTGTAATATAAGTGCTATAATTTTCGTAATAATATAATGATTTCAAATTGTATACAATTTTTGGTATATTTTTATTAGTACCAAAAAGAATAACAACTGGCTTTAAAAATGAATTCAACAGTGAGAACAATTTAGGAATATCTTTAAAATAATTAAGAGAAAACATTATAGGTTTATCAAAGTAAAAGACAATATAATTTTGGTTAATTTCCACCATGGTTGCATCTTCATCAGGGATTAACTCTTTAATATCCCAAAAATGAACTTTAACAAAACCCAAATCAGAAAATATTTGCTCTAGGTAAAGTATATCACCTTCAGTATAGAAAACATTCTTAACTATTTCTACTTCATCGCCAAACAATTTACTTTTAATTTTATTTTTTTTAAGTATTTTATTAAAGGCCTCAATAAATTTATCTTTAGAAACAATCCTACCATCAACAATAATATCTTTTAAAGTTTCCGTATACTTATTTTTTTTATAAAATAAATGTATATTTGAATCTACAAAATAAAGAGTTATATCTTTCATAAATATCTACTAATTAAAAGCATCTGGTTCCATTGAATAGAATGTTTCAGGATTAAGAATTGTGCCATTATAGTAAACTTCAAATAAGAGATTATTAGTATTTTCTGTTAAACTATTAGTTCCACTAACACCAACAACATCACCTTGATTAATAGTATCTCCAACTTTAACAGAAACTTCACTTAAACTATAATAAATAGTTCTAAGATTAGTATTATGTTCTATCTCAACAACTTTACCTAAAACATCATCTTCACGTACATTAAGAACAGTTCCATTTAAAACTGCAACACAATCGAATGTCTCTTGCGCTTTATATAATACACCAGTATTTTTCATATATGTATTCTTAAAATAAATTAAAGAATCAAGTTGTTTTTCTTCTGTATCATTCATATCATAGAAATACTTATCAATAGATACATGTTCACTCGTATAAGGTCTAATAATACCCTCAATTACTGTACTTGGAACTTCTACAACAGGGATAGAATCCTTATTTAAAATTCCAATCGAGTATAAATAACTAGAACTCTCCCTCATAAAAGAACTAACTAAACTAACTGCACCAAACACTAACATTAGAACTAAAACATAAATTGTTGGTAATACATACCCTCTTAACTTTTTTTGTTTCAATTTGTCCACCTTCCTCTAATAATAAGGTGGACAGATTTTATAAGTTTATACTACTAATATTTTGAATTGATGTATTTTGATAATAATGTTTCAAAATATCTTGATATGAGTAACCTTCTTTAGCCATTCCTTGTGCTCCATATTGACTCATTCCCACTCCATGACCAAAACCAAGAGTTTTAATAATAACATTATTACCACTTAAACTAATTTCAAAATCCATAGATTTTAGAGCCAGTTTATTAAATACTTCTTTTCCCGTAAATTTTTTATTATTAATAACTATTTCTCTAACATAATGGTTATCTGCGCGTAACACGTTAGAAATAGAGATATCATCACAAGTTATACCAAGTTTAGAACAAAAGCTATTTTTATCAATTGTTCTAGATGAGGAGTAAGACTGATAATTTTTATCCCAAGGAGACTCTACTCCAACTAAGTAATCACGAGTCTCATTAAATACAGGAACGCTTGAATCTGTATAGCCATTTGATATTGCAAAATAATAAGCAATAATAATTTGATTATTATAAGTAATTACTTCTCCTTTAGTTCCTAAAACCGCTTCTTTAACTCTATTATAATAATAGTCATACTGACTACCCCACTTCTTCTGCATTTGTTCTTTTGTTAAATAAACCTGATCATTAATAGTGGTACTAAGAACATAATTTTTATGGTTCTTCATTTTATACATTGCAAAAGTTCTACTAGCAATCGCTTGTGCTTTTAAAGCTTCCATATTAAAAGACGCTGGCATTTCTCCTGCTACTACACCAATTACATATTCTTCTAAATCAAGATAATAAGGATTACTCTTATCACGATTACTACTAACAAGTACCTGTGTTGCTTCTTCTAATTCAGTATCTACTAAATTAGTTTCCCCATTATTTATAGGAACTTCTAATTTAATATTGTCAAGTACACTAACACTTGCCACTTCTTCATTTTCTTTATTGTTAATAACTATTGTTACCGGTAATAATAAAAGTACTACAATAACTAGTATTCGATTCATAATATCTCCTTTTCCTAATTATATGAAGTGAATTTAAAAAATATTTATTCAAAAACAATTGTAAAAATAACCTAAAATAAGTTATAATAATAACAGAATAAGAGGGATAAAATGAAACAAACACTAAAAAATATGTATGTTAAAAATAAACGCGTAATACTAAGGTGTGATTTAAACGTCCCTATAAAAAATGGTAACGTTATAGATGAAACAAAAATAATAAAAAGTTTAGAAACTATTAACTACTTAATAAAAGAAAACTGCAAAATAATCATACTTAGTCATTTAGGAAGAATAAAAACGGAAGAAGATAAACCAAAAAACTCTTTAGAGCCAGTAAAAAAATGTTTAGAAAAATACTTATCAACCCCAGTTATATTTGCTAAAGACATATTATCTGATGAGACTAAAGAATTAGCAAATAATTTAAAACCCGGTGAAATATTACTTTTAGAAAACACCAGGTATCTAGATGTTCCAAAAGAATTAGAATCCAAATTAAGCGAAGAAACAGCAAGAAAACTAGCATCTTTAGGAGAAGTATTTGTTCTTGATGCTTTTGCATCTTCTCACCGTGCTCATACAAGTGTTGTAGGCATTCCTAAATATTTACCAAGTTGTTTAGGCTTTTTAGCAATGAACGAACTTAATATGTTAGAACAATTATTAAAAGACCCACAAAAACCATTCACAGTTTTAATGGGAGGTGCTAAAGTTGATGATAAATTAGAGATAATTAAAAGTTTGTTACCTAAATGTGACCATCTACTCGTAAGTGGAGGCATTGCCAACTCATTTTTATATGCCCTAAGACTATCAGTTGGCGCATCATTAAAAACCGAAAATGAAGCAATCATTGAAGAATTAAGGAAATTAATGCTTGAATACAAAGAAAAATTTGCTTTTCCTCTTGATGCCGTCGTAACAAGTACATATAAAGATGAACCAAATATAAAAAGTATAAATAAAATAGCTGCTGATGATATAATAAAAGACATTGGCGCCAAAACTATAAAAAAGTACTCAGATATAATAAGAGAAAGTGGTACTATTTTTATAAATGGTCCTTTAGGAGTATATGAAGAAAAAGAATTTAAAAATGGCACATTTGAAATACTAGAAGTTTTAAAAGAAAAACAAGAATACGTTATAATTGGTGGAGGAGACACAATATCTGCCGTAAACAATTTAGGGTTTCAAGGCGAATTTGAAAACATCAGCAGTGGTGGCGGAGCGACTCTAGAATATATTGCAAATGGTACTCTTCCAGGAATAGAAGCAATAATGGAGGAAGATAACATTGAAATACTTGATATGTAATTTAAAAGCTAATAAAACCTATGATGAAATGCGCCTATATAAAGATATATTAATGCAAATAAGAGCCCATAACACTAAAATAATTTTAGCCCCATCAACACCATTTTTACCTATATTCACAAATACTGGAATCACTTTAAGTACTCAAGATATAAATTTAAATGATGAACTATTATTAACTGGTAATATATCGATAAATGCTCTAAAAAGTCTAAATGTTAGTTTCACTATTATAGGCCACTTTGAAAGAAGAAAGTATTATAACGAAACTAATAAAGATATTCTAGATAAAATAAAACTTGCCTTAAAAAATAAACTTAAAGTAATATATTGTATTGGCGAAACAAAAGAAGAACTAGATAGAAAAGTTGAATATCAAGTTTTAGAAAAGAGTATTGCCACCATTCTTAATAACATTCCCAAAGAACAATTTGAAAATATTATTATTGCATATGAACCAACTTATCTAATAGGTAGTAATGAAAAAATAAATATAGATAAAATATCTGAAATGATAAGTTTTATTAAGAACATTGTAACCAGTTATTATCATACACCAATTAAAGTTGTTTTTGGAGGCAATATAACCCCGGATAATATCAACAAACTAAATAAAATAGAAGATTTAGATGGTTTTATAATAGGACATGCTGCCCTAGACCCTACTAATATAAAAACCATCATTGATAATATTGATTAAAATTAATAATAGTAAGAAAGAATAAAATTAGTTTTACTAAATTTGTTATTCTTACTTGTAATTATGCTCTTGATAATATGGATAAATAATGTC
>CAYMVR010000075.1:0-5016 GCA_964393945.1 uncultured Muribaculaceae bacterium
ATTTATTAGCAAAACAAAAAGAAATACAAGAAAAAGAGCTTAAAATGGATGAACTAATGAAACAGCAATTAGAAGAATTAGAGAAAATTGCGAAGTTTTCAAAAGAAAAAGCTCATGATTTAATTATGAAGCGCGTTGAAGATGATATGTCAAAAGAAATTGTTGATTATATCAAAGAAAGAGAAAGAGTTGCAAAAATAGAAGCTCACGAAAAAGCAAAACAGATAATAGTTTCTAGTATGGAGAGATATGCAGAAGATGTTGCAAGTGAGCAAACTGTTAGTACTATTGATTTACCTAGTGATGAAATGAAAGGTAGATTAATCGGTCGTGAAGGTAGAAACATAAGAACTATTGAATCTGTAACAGGTGTTGATTTAATTATTGATGATACTCCTGAGACAATTGTTATTTCATCTTTTGATCCACTACGTAGGGAGATAGCAAAAGTTACAATTGAAACTTTAATTAAGGATGGTAGAATTCACCCAGCTCGTATTGAAGAAGTTTATGATAAAGTATCTAAAGACATTAATACTAAGATTATGGAAGTAGGAAATCAAGCAGTTTATGATCTTGGCATTTCGAAGATGGATCCAGATTTAATTCAAATGGTTGGTAAATTAAAGTATCGTTCAAGTTATGGACAAAATGCTTTACAACATTCAATTGAAGTTGCAAATTTAACAGGGCTTATGGCTCAAGAATTAGGAGAAAATGTTAATCTTGCTAAAAGGGCAGGATTACTACATGATATTGGAAAAGCTATAGATTTTGAGATTGAGGGAAGCCATGTTGAAATAGGGGCAGATTTAGCTCGTAAATTTCATGAGGATGATATAGTTATTAATGCGATTGAATCTCATCATGGTGATAAAGATGCTAATTCAGTAATTTCAGTTTTAGTTGAAATTGCCGATACTTTATCAGCAGCTAGACCTGGTGCTAGAAATGATACAATGGATAATTACATGAAACGTTTAGCTCAATTAGAAGAAATTGGTAATTCTTTTGAAGGAGTTGAAAAGACTTTTGCTGTTCAAGCTGGAAGAGAAATCCGAGTAATGGTAAAACCTGATGAAGTTGATGATGCTAAAAGTTATAAAATGGCTAGAGATATTAAAGAGCGAATTGAAGCAGAAATGCAATATCCAGGTACAATTAAAATTAATGTTATTAGAGAAACAAGAGCAATTGAAGAAGCTAGATAATAGCTTCTTTTTTGTATAATTTTACGTTTTTTATATAACCTATTAATGGTGAAGTATATGAAAAAAACATCTATATCTTTTGGGTTAGTAAATATACCTGTAGAGATAAATCCTATTATTAAAAATAATGATATTTCTTTTAATCAGATTCATAAGAAATGTGGAACTAGAATTAAATATGTTAAATATTGTCCTCATTGCAAAAAAGAAGTTAAACAAGCAGATATTGTTAAAGGCTATGAATATGAAGATAATGAATTTATAACTATTACCAAAGAAGAATTTGATAATTTAAAAAGTGAAGATGAAAAAACTATTGAAGTTGTTGGTTTTGTTAATTTAAAAGATATTGATCCTGTTTATTTTGAAAAAAGTTATGTAGTACTTACAACAGCTAAAAATAAAGCTTATAATTTGTTTAAAACAGCTTTAGATAAAACTAAAAAGGTTGCTTTAGCTAAAACTGTTATTGGAAGTAAATTTTATTATGTTATATTGCGGACTTTAGAAAAAGAGATTATTATGAATACTTTATATTTTTCAGAAGAAGTTAATATACCAGAAATAGAAGTAGAAGCGGAATATTCAAAAAAAGAACTTGATTTAGCAATTGAATTAATTAATTCTTTAGATATGAAATTTAATCCACAAGATTTAAAAGATGTATATTATGAAAAAATAAAAGAAGCAATTGATCTTAAAATTGAAGGGAAGCAGATTAAAAAGCCAAGAAAGAAAAAGGAAACTAAAATTAAAGATTTAATGACAGCTTTAGAGATGAGTCTAAAAAATGTTTAATAAGAATTTAAAACCTATGCTTTTAAAAGAAGTTGATAAACCTTTTGATAGTGATGATTATATATATGAACTTAAATATGACGGGATAAGAGTACTTATTTATGTGAGCGATAATGTGTTTAAAATTATTACACGTAATGGAAATAATGTTACTAATTTATATCCAGAGCTCTCTTCTATAAAAGTGATAGTAAAAAATCATAAAGTTATTTTTGATGGAGAAATTGTGGCATTTTCTAATGGTAAACCTAGTTTTTTAGAATTACAAAAGCGCAGTCATTTAAAATCTAATTATAAAATATTATCTCAGATGAGAGAAATACCAGTTTGTTTTGTGGCTTTTGATATTTTATATTTAGATAAAGATATTACTAATTTAGATTTAATAACGAGAAAAGAAGAGTTATCAAAATTTAAGGATAATGATTTTTTTGTTAAAACAAAATATTATAGTGAAGGCATAAAGTTATTTAAACATGCTAAAAAATTAGGTTTAGAAGGAATCGTAGCAAAACAAAAAAATAGTAAATATATAGTTGGGGATAGAGTTGATACTTGGCTTAAAATAAAAAATTTTAAAAAAGATTATTTTTATATTTATGGTTATTCAAAATTAAAAGATAAATATGCCTTATTTTTAGGAGAATATAAGAGTAGCAACTTTAAAAGTGTAGGGAAAGTAAGTGTTGTTAAAGATAATTCGATTTTAAAATTAGTATTAAAACAAAAAGTTGTTAAACAATTAAAAGAGGTTTACTATGTAAAGCCTCAATATAAAATACTGGTTCATTATCTTGAAAAAACAAAGAATAATACCCTTAGACAACCTTTTATTAAAAGAAACTAATTTATCCTCTTGCTGTTAGTTTAGTAATATCTAGATTAGGATTAGGTTTTATAAAATTATCTTGGGAAGGATTATATATGTATCCTAGTTTTTTAGCAATATGACTTGATACTTTAGTTGCTGTCATATCATGAATCGTTGTAAAACTTATTCCTTGTTTGGTAAATAAAATATTTTCGATTATCGTGGTTGCAGCATATGCATATCCTTTATTTTGAAATTCAGGTAAAATAACACAAGTTATATCGGCGATTTGTGGGGTAGGGAATATAACATAAATAGTACCTATAGGAGTAAGTCCATCTAAGATTACATACTCTGCATCTTTGAAAGTAGGTTTTGGTGTTTCTTTTTTAGTCTTTTTATAGTACTCAAAGTCTGATAATTCGCCTTGTATTATAGGCGGGATATTTCTTATAATACAACCAACTTTGTAAGCTTTTTTCCATTCCGGATCTAGTCTTTTTTTAATTTCAAATAAACATTTTAAAATTTCATCACTATTATCTACTTCTTTTAAATGTAACATAAACATGCCCCTTTTTGGTGGAGTATATTATAATTTATTTTTCTGTTGATGTCAAATAAAAAGCTTAAGAATATTCTTAAGCTTGATTTACTTCCATAATTACTGGTAAAATGATGGGGCGTCTACCAGTAAGTTCATTAATATATGGATATAATTCTAATATGATTTGATTTTTTAAATCAGTGTAACTATAACTGGAACTTGCTAGAGTTTTATTAACAATTTCCGTTATTTTATGTTCAATCTTATTAATTAATTCAGGATTTTCATTTACCATAATGAAGCCACGAGTTGTAACATTAGGTTTAATTAATAGTTTTCTTGTAATAGTATTAATATTTAAGATTGTTACTAATATACCATCTTTACTCATTAATTTACGGTCTTTTATAACTTGAGAGCCAATATCACCAATTCTAGAACCATCGACATAGATGTCTCCTGCTTGAACACTTGATCCTTTTGAGACAACACCTTTATTTAAATTAATTACATCACCATTTTTGCAAATGAAAATATTTTGTTCAGGTATTCCACAAGCTTCAGCGATTTTTCCATGTTCTTTTAACATACGATATTCACCATGCATTGGCATAAAATAAGATGGTTTAATAATTCTTAACATCCATTTTAATTCTTCTTCTTTAGCATGTCCTGATGTATGAACATCATTAAATGTTTTATTAGTGTAAACTTTAACTCCTTTTAAATATAGTTTATTAATTACACGATTAATACTGGCAGCATTACCTGGAATAGGAGATGAAGAGAATACTACTAAATCATCAGGCATTAAGGTTATTTGTTTATGAATGCCATTTGCAATTCTGGATAGGGCGGCGAGAGGTTCGCCTTGAGTTCCCGTACATAAAATACATATTTCGTTTTTCTTTAAATTTTTAGCAGTATTATTATCTATGAAAATAGATTTATCATTAATAAGTCCATTATTTAAAGCAAGTTCAATACTTGTTTCCATAGAACGACCAAATATAATTATTTTACGATTATTTTTGCGACATGTTTCTACAATATGTTTGATACGGAATATGTTAGAAGCAAATGTTGCAATAATAACACGACCATAATGACGAGATATAATATCATTTAAGGCTTCATCAACACTTGATTCACTTTTAGAGTAACCACTTGATAAGGCATTAGTAGAATCACTAAGAAGGAGAGTAACACCTTTGGCACCTAGCTCCGCCATTTTATGAATGTTAGCCATAGGTCCGATTGGAGTTAAGTCAAATTTAAAATCTCCTGTTTCAAAAATAATACCATTTGGAGTATGAATTGCAAGAGCAAATGATCCAGGAATAGAGTGGGTAGTGGCCACAAATTCAATTTCAAAATATTTCGTTTTTATTTTAGTGTCTTCAGTTACTATTTCGATATTGCTATAATTAATATTACGATCTGTTAATTTTTTAACTATTAAATCAGCCGCAATTTTTGAAGCATATATTTTAGGAATATTGACACTATTTAAAAGAAATGAAATACCTCCGATATGATCTTCGTGTCCATGAGTTATAACAAGACCTTTTATTTTATCTTCATTTTGTTTTAGATAAGTAATATCTTGGATAACATAATCAATACCAAGTAAATCATCTTCAGGAAAC
>CAYMVR010000076.1:0-5014 GCA_964393945.1 uncultured Muribaculaceae bacterium
TTTATAAATCTTAATTTCTATATAGGTTGGTCTTGAGCCAGTATAGAAATGAAATTTAAATCAAGCTAAACTTGTAGATATTATATTATAGGATATACTGGACAGGAGTTCGATTCTCCTCTACTCCACCAAAGTGATGCCAAACTCGAATTTTTAAAATTCGAGTTTTAATATATCTAAAATTATGATAGAATATTTATAGAAAACTAATTAGTTTATTTAAGGTTATTAAATATTATTGAAAAGACAATAACGTTATATTAGTTTATTATCTTTAATTTTTAGAAAGGCTATAAAAATGATACCAGAAATTAGAAAAAGGAAAATAGAAGATTAAGAAGAATTAGCTCATGCTATTGCTACAGTATGGAATACAACATATAAAGGAATTGTAGATGAAGCGTTTCTAAAAGAATTATTGAACAATGAAAAAAAGTCAGCAGAAAGACTAAGAGAAAATATAAATGAACAACCATATTTTTATGTTTTAACATTGCAAGATAAAATAATAGGATGGATTTATTATACCCTAGAAAGTGATAAATATGAAAATTCAGCTGAAATTCACTCTTTATATATTTTAAAAGAATATCAAGGAAATGGTTATGGAAAATTATTATATAATTATGCAATCAAAAATATTTTAGAAAGCAAAATAAAAAAAGTAATAATTGGTTGTTTAGATGGTAACCCATCTAATGACTTTTATAAACATCTTGGTGGTAAGTACATAGGTAATCATTTGTTTAGAGAAAAATACAAAGAAAACATATATTTATTCGAATTATAAAATAATCATAAAGTATTTTTTACTAAAACTTACATATACCATAACGTTTTATACTAACATTTAAATGCCTACATGTGAGGCATTTTCTTATAACATTTTACTTCTTATTCCAAGAAAAAAACACTAAAAATAGTGTCCCATCATCAAATTTTTAATTAATCAATATTAAAATCACAAGTTATATAAGTTTCTTCTTTATTATCTTTTTCAAGCTCTAAAGTAATACCTTTTATTACTCTATATTTTCCTTTAGGCAATTTGCCAAAAACATAGCCCCAACTAAAATTCATCTCTTTTAATTCTTTTGGTTTTAAATGATATAGTGGCAAATTCACAACATAATCATTTATAGTTTCTAAAGAATACCATTTACCATTTTGTTCTATTTCTAACCAAAATCCTTCTCCAAAACTAATATTAATATCACTATTATTTTCTAAAATAAGAGATGCTCCTCCATTACTTAAAGTTCCCTCTTTAATTTTCAAAATAATATCTCTATTTGTAATATTAATATCCGAGCTCTTTCCTATTTTAATTTCTTCTTTTATTTTACCTTTAGAACCACAAGCAGTTACCCCTATCAACATAATTCCACACAATAAAATAACTAATGCTTTTTTCATAACATACTCCTATTCTATATTAAATTCAACATTCAAGGAAAAATCAGCATAATAATTAAAAATAAGAAAATAATAAACATAATGTTTTTTGAACACTTTTTCATTTTAATCCTTACCTACCTAGATTATATCATATCAAAATAAATAACACAATTACCCTAATAAGTAACAAGGGTCATTGACCTTCATTGCTCTTATACGTTATAATACTACTGAGATGATAAACTATGAACTATATTATATTCCATATACCCCACTCTTCTTTAAAAATCCCCAAGAAGTATTGGAATATTTGTCTAAAAGATAAATCCTACATTGAAAAAACAAATATTTTTTTAAGTGATTATTTAACTGATAAATTAATTCCCAATAAAAGTCATAAATTAATTTTTAAATATTCCCGATTATTTTGTGATGTTGAAAAATTTATTAATGATAAAAAAGAAATAATGGCTAAAATAGGAATGGGAGTTATATATACACATGACTGTGATAATAAAATTGCAATACCAAATAAAAGATATAAAAAAAAAATCATAAAATCTTATTACAAAAAACATCACAATAAACTAGATAAAATTGTAACAACTGCTCTTCACAAGTACCAAAATTGTCTTATTATTGATTTTCATAGTTTTTCTGATGAAATGGTAAAAAAATTATTTAACATTAATGATACCCCTGACATATGTATTGGAACTGATGAGTTTTATACCAATAAAAAACTCTTAAATTTTACTATTGAATATTTTAAGAAAAATGGTTATTCAGTTTATATTAATAATCCTTATGCTGGAACTATTATTCCTAATAAATATCTAAATAAAAAAGAAGAGAAAATTTCTTCTATAATGCTTGAGATTAATAAAAAATTATATTTAAACAATAATTTCCATACTATGAAAAACTGTATAGAAAATTATATTGAAAAAATATCAACATATGATATTTCAACTTGAAGCAAAAATTTATTTATGCTAATATAAAACTAAGAAAAATATAAGGAAGGAAATTATTATGCCAGAAATTAAAGTAAATGGAATTTATAAACACTTTAAAGGAGATTATTTTTTAGTAGAAGATATTGCCAAAGACTGCGAAACTTTAGAAGATATCGTTATATATCGCCATCTTTTTGGAGATTGTTCTTTATGGATAAGACCTTTAAAAGAATTTTTAAGTGAAGTAGATCATGAAAAATATCCTAATGTAACTCAAAAATATCGTTTTGAACTTCAAGATATTCCTAGTGCAGCATCTAAATTTCAAAAATAAAAAAGCTCCCACGGGAGTTATTTTTAATTGGCTGCCCTGGTTGGGTTCGAACCAACGGAATCGTAGGGTCAGAGCCTACTGCCTTACCACTTGGCTACAGGGCAACATCAAATATAAAAAAATTATAACACTTATTCTTTCTAAAGTAAAATATTTTTGCTATAATATCTATAGGATGTGGTTATATGATATTAAATGGTGATACAATAAAACAACACTTAAAAAAACAAACATTAATTACAAATGGCAATCCTGATAATGTTCACTCCTCTTCTTATGATATTACCGCTGAAAATTACATTTTAAAATTTAAAATTTATAAAGAGCCTATTGCTTTTACAGATATAGAGTCTATTGACAACATGTATGAAAAAATAGATATAAAAGATTTCTATGAATTAAAACCTCATGAAACAATACTCATTCCCATCAAAGAAGAATTTAATATACCTAATGGAATATGCGGTCATTTAAGAGGTCGTACCTCTTTTAATCGTTTAGGTCTTTTAATAAGTAATCAACATTTGAATCCTGGATACAAGGGACACTTAAATATTACTATTTCTAATCAATCTCCAAATACTTATAAATTATTACCAAATATGCATATATGCCAAATTGTCTTTGAAGAATTAAATAATAATGTTAGTGAATCTTTAATGTATTATAATGAGAAAACACCATTTTATTACAATGAAAATAATACTACAGGTTCTAAAATATATGGTGATTTTATTGGTAAAGTAGTAAGACATTTTAAAGGAAATTATTACTATATCGAAAATATATGCATGGACTCTGAAACCAAAGAATATATGATTATCTATCGTAATCTATATAATCGTGATGATTCTAATATTTGGACTAGACCAGCTAAAATGTTTTTTGAAACTATTGATGAAAATAGACCTGATAATATAACCAAACAAAAGCACCGTTTTGAAATAGATAATAGTCTTACAATTGACTACACTAAAAAGGATAGTAACAATGAAAATAAAAATTAATACTAATTCCAATATTTTAAATGAATTTGATAATAATAAAATATCTGATAGTTTAGATAATTATCTTTTAAATGAATTAAAATTTAAGCCTTTTAAAAACAAAGTTACTCTTGTTTTAGTAGGACATGAAAAAGAAAACTTTGAAAGTATTATTAAAAACTATTATCAAGAAAAATATACATCTGCAAAAAAATTAGACAATCTAGATAATTACATAAGAGGTATTTTATTTATAATTGGACTTATTGCTATCTTAATATCTGAACAATTTCAAAGTATCTTAAATGAAATATTTTTAATTGCAGGTTGGGTTGTCATCTGGGAAGTTTTATACGATATTTTATTTAATGAATTAAAGCGAAAAAGAACTTCCAATATTTATAAAGCCCTAGCAAATTGTAATTTTGAATATGAAATATAATAAACCTTAGTATTATAACTCCAAAAATGCCAATAATAAATAATAAGGAGGCTTATTATGAAAAAACCTGGCTGTAATAAATGTGCAGAAACTACTGTTCAAGGAAGAGCATATATTGATAATGAAACTGGTCTATTATGTGTATCACTTGAAGATAAATATGATAAACCAAAAGGATTAAAAGTACTAGTACCATTTGTCTGCACTAATTGTGGCACGACTGAATGGAAAACTATTGATTCTTTAGAAAATGAAAAGTAGATCACTCTACTTTTTTCTTTTGATTGAAACTAAATCTGAACCATCAAATTGCATTTCAATTAAGTTAATACCATCCCAAGTACCATCTATTATGGCATCATCTTTATAATTTAAAATAAGTCTATTATCTAAATTAAAACCTTTTTCACAATATGCACTAAGTAAACAAGTTATTGCCACATTATGAGTAAAACAAGCAATAACCTTATCTTTATTATCATTAATTCTTTCTTTAATAAATTTAACCATACGTCTTTTTACTTCATTTAAAGATTCTCCACTAGGTAAACGATAATCAAAATCATTTTCTTGCATTTCAGTTACCATTCTAATTTTCTTATCTCCAAGTTGGCCTATTACTCTTTCCCCTAGTTCTGCTGCAATATTAATATCCAATTCTAACTTTTTAGCAAGATATTTAGCAGTTCCAATACTCATAACATAACTAGACGAATAAATTTCCTGTACCATTTGTAGTTCTGGCATTTCTGCTAAATATTCACTTTCCTTTTCCCCTTCAATACTAAGTAATCTTTTTTCTCTTTTCTTCTCTAAAGAATCACCATCAGGAAAAACTAAATTATTCATTGTATAACTATTATTAATTAAATAAATTGTTGTCATTTAAGAATAC
>CAYMVR010000077.1:0-3840 GCA_964393945.1 uncultured Muribaculaceae bacterium
ATAATTGAGTAATACCTTCTAGAGCAAAAAATTCACATTGTACAGGAATAATTACCGAATCGCTTGCTACAAGAGCATTCATAGTCGCTAATCCTAAAGCAGGTTGGCAATCTATTATAATATAATCATATACATCTTTTATTTCTTCTAATTTTAAACGTAATTGTTCATTTTGATGGAATTCAGGATCTTCTAACATCTTTTTTACAAATTCAACATCTACACCTGCTAAGTTAATAGTTGATGGTAAAATTGATAGATTTTTAAATTTGGTTTTCTTTATTGCTTCTTTAATACTGCAAACACCAGCCATTACCTCATAAACATCATGACTATAATCCCCATTAGATAAACCTAGGCCGGTTGTAGCATTTCTTTGGGGGTCTAAATCAATTAAAAGCGTTTTTTTTCCTTCTACTCCTAAGGCTGCAGCTAAATTTATACTAGTTGTTGTTTTTCCTACTCCACCTTTTTGATTAACTAATGCTATTATTTTTGCCATAATGCTACACCTCTTCATAAATTATTAGATAACTAAAATAATTTTAACATATTATTCTTGTTTTGTCTTTAATTTTAAGACATAAATTTTACTTTTTATTATTGTTGCCTTTTTCTTAGTATATTTCTTTTTCTGTTATTACATAATCCATTTTAATGTCACTTGGTATAGTAAAAATTCCTTGTTTAACCACACAGTCACTATAAGTAACACCTATTTTAGTACACTTACTATTAATTAAATATTTATCATAATATCCTAAGCCATAACCAATACGATTTTTATACTCATCAAAACATATTCCTGGGATAAGCATCAAATCAATTCTTGATATAGGAACAATTTTTGTTTCATCAAATTTTGGTTCTCTTATTTGCCATTTATTTAATTCGTAGTCTTCATTCTTTGTAATTTTTAAAAACACCATACTTGTATTATCTAATACTCTTGGTACTACGACTAACTTGTTATCATTTAGAGCAATACTTATTAAATCATCAAGATTAACTTCGCTTTTAAAACTTAAATATAAAGCTATAACTTTGGCTTCTTTATAAGCATTCGTTTTGATTATTTTATTAATTATTAGTTCAGATTTTTCTTTTTTAAAACTCACTTTATCTCTAACTTGTTTATATTTTTTTCTTAAAAAGCTCTTATTTCCATTTAATAAAATTGTATTCATATGATCACTCAACTTACTTATATTATACCAGACAAACTATTAGTTGAATAGAATTTAATAACTATATAATTAAAGAAAAAACTATTAACAAAATAGTTAATAGTCTACTCCTCACTTGGATTTTCTGAAGGAGTTTCAGGATTTTCATTAGTCTCAAATATATCTAAAGGTACCGAAGTATTTACATAACTTTCGGCCACACCTATGCCTGGTTTTTGTTCATATATATGAATATAATTATTAGTTTTATCTACAGCATAGCTTGCTTCTTTTATTAAATCATGATAATCTTTATTTTTATTACATTTTTCATAATCATCAGCAAATTCGCAAGTATTATAGTTTTCAAAATCATTTTCTTCTTTCTTAAGAGATTCTATAATATAATCATACAACTTAGTTTCAAAATCAGGGAACTCATCCTTAGGATTATCATTTAAATAAGTTATTTTGCCTGTTTTATCTATAAGCATGTTAACTCTTGATATTCTTTTTTGATTGATTGTTTCAACTTCATATGCTCCTAAAAGTTCTTTAAGAAAGTCTTTCTTTTTCTCATTTTTTAGATTAATTGTATATACTATTTGATAGTCATCTTTAGAATGATAATTTATAGTGGCCCAAATATCTATATAAGTATAGTTGCCACCATTTAATTCTATTTTCTCTTTCTTTATAATTTCATTTTGAATAATTGATAAAAACTTTTTCATATCAATTTTATCTTTTTCGTTTTGATGGTCTTCATAAAATGGGTCCCATTTTGAACTATTATCTAAATTCATACTTATAAAAGTTCTATCAGTTAAAAACTTCTTTTCGGAATAGTTATCATCAATATTAAAATATCCTGTTTCATAATTTAGTTTATCAAAACAAGCGTTTGGATTACAATAGTCTCTTACTTCGTTTTCATAAATACTTGTATCTAAGTAGCGGTCATATATAGTTATGTCATCTAAAAAGTCATAAAAATATATGTCTGTGTAATTGAAGTCATCACTCTCTTCATAATCTAAAGATAAACTATTCTCATATAACTTTAACTTATAGTTATTATTTTTGATACTTTGTAGGTTCTCACTGGCATTATTCTCTACGTAAGAGTCCCATTCATAATCTGGGTCACTCTCTCCACTACAGCCATCCCAACTACAAAGTGATTGATAGATACTTTTTACTAAAATCTCATAAATATCACTATCTTTATTAAAAACCTCTTCTATTTTTAATTCTTCTCCAGTCACTAAATTTAGACCTAAAGTTGAACCATTACAATGGATTGATAGAATATTGGATACATTAAAGTTAATGGCGCATGTTTTTCTACCAGGTTGGTTTGGTGTAGCATCTAGTACAGACAATTTTTGATTTATTTTATTTTCTATTTCTTTATTCTTAAGACCACTTATAGTTACTCTATTATTGTTCTCAATTATTGTTATAGGATTAATAGGATATTCTTTAAATACATCAATTGTTTTACTTTCACTTACTTCTGGAAATGTTAAATATGGTTTTATTTCTGCATTTGGTTTGTTGATAACACTTTTGTTATCAACATTTTTATTATGTCTATCTATGGCATATATTGTTCCACCAATACTTACGATAACAATCATAAATAATATACTATAAAAAATAATATTATTTCGCTTTAATTGGGACATAGCCAGCCTCCCTTGCCACCTTAGCCCCTTCACTTGATAATAAAGCATCTTTAAATTTTTGAACTTTTTCACTTGCATCTTTTCTTGTTACAATGTAATATGCTGTCATTAATGGATATGTTTCGTTTTCTATTGTCTCATATGTTGGCTCGACACCGTTAATGGCTAAAAATTTAATTTTTGGAGTGCCATACATAATGTTAGCATAGTAATAATATGAGTAGCCCAATCCATCAATATTATTATCATAATTAGCAACAGCATCAATAATACCACCCATTGATTCAACCATTTCAACTGTAGTTGGTTCTCTTAATGGAACACCTTTCATTACAAGAGATAACATTCCTGTTTGAGAGCCGGAATTGACTGGCCTTTGATATGGTATTATTTTGCTTTTATTGCCCCCTACTTCATCCCAATTGTTAATTTTTCCAGAATATATATCTACTACTTCTTCTAGTTTTAAATTACTAACAGGATTTTTAATATTCGCATAGAAGACAAATCCTTCATTGACAACTTTTGTTACTACTAACTCGACATTATTATCCTTGGCTAATTGTAATTCTTCGGCACTTGGCTCAGTAACAACTATTAAATCTGTCTTGCCTTCAATTAATTTAACATATCCAGGATGGGTATTAGTATAGTTATTTTTAACTTCATTTAAAAAGGCTTCATCACCAAAATATTTGGCATAGGCATTCATTAAGGGTTGGGTTGCTAATGAAGCATCTACTCTAATACCAGAGGTGGCAAAAGTTCCTTTTAAATCTTCTGGTATTTTTTCATCTTCTTGAGGTTTATTGTCAATTTTAGATTCTTCTTTTGTAAAATGTTTATATGCAAATAAACAACTTGGTATTAATATTAATAATACAATAATGGTAATAATAACTTTCTTTTTCATTTTTCAAACTCACTTTCTTTTATAACCACTCGGTAACACTTTCAAGACTTTTTCTTGGTCTTGGTGAAGG